>JADGAB010000195.1 GCA_015232245.1 Magnetococcales bacterium
GATCGGACTCTTGGAGGAGAGCGTGCGCGATGCCGGGGAGCGGCATGGGGTGGCCCGATGGATCCGGGTGGTGGCCCGGTTGCAGTGGTATTTTCAGGCGATCCGCTCCGTGGAGGCCGGGGAGTCCCTGGCCCGTCTGGGGGGGTGGATCCCGCCGGGAATCGGCAGCGGAGAGCTGAATGCGCAATTGCGCCGTTCCGGGGTGCGGGCCTTGGCGGCCTTGTCGGATGACGGACCCGGAGATCCGCCTCTGTTGCTGGTGAATCCCTGGTGGGCCCGGCCCTTCGAGATTTTTCCCAGGCTGCTGGGCATGCCGGCCCGCCACGAGGTGGATCCCAGCCGTCTGCTGGCTTTGGTGGCCCCGATGCTGTTTGGCTACATGTTCGGGGATGTGGGGCAGGGTGTGGTGCTGCTGGGAGCGGGCTGGTTCCTGCGTCGCCGTCTGGAGGTCGCCTGGCTGCTGATGACCGGCGGAATGGCGGCGATCTTTTTCGGACTCCTGTTCGGCAGCCTCTTTTGCGTGGAGGAGCTGATTCCGGCGCTGTGGATTCATCCCACCCGCCATCCGCTGGAGGTGCTGGCCATCCCTCTGGGGCTTGGCGTGGGGTTGATTCTGGCAGGCATGGGCTTTCAGGCTCTCGGGGCACGGTGGCAGGGGCATGGCCGGGAGTGGCTGCGCCACCATGGGGGGGTGGTGTTGATTTATCTGGGTGGGCTGCTCGCCTTTTTCTCGCCCCTTGGCTATGATCTGGCCATGTTCGGCGGGGTGGCCTGGCTGGCGGGCAACGGCATGGATGCCCCCCGCGCCCTTCCCGGACGGCTGGCCCATCTGGTGGAAACCGTGCTGCAACTGGGGGTCAACACCTTCTCTTTTGCCCGGGTCGGAGCGTTCGCCCTGGCCCATGCGGGACTCTCCCACGCGGTGGTCACTCTGGCGGGACTGGCCGGGGGCGGGGTGTCCGGCGGGGTGGTGCTGTTGCTGGGCAACCTGTTGATCCTTGGCTTGGAGGGGCTGGTGGTGTCGGTTCAGACCACCCGTTTGATCCTGTTTGAATTTTTCGTCCGTTTTCTGGGGGGGGAGGGGCGTCCGTTCCGACCCCTTCCCCCGCCGGATTAACCTTGTCGCCTCATCAACGAAAATCCTTGAAAAGGAGCGGCCATGTCGCCACGCGTCAAGATCGCCTTCGCCCTGACTCTGTTTGCCGGCATGCTTGCCATCGGGGCCAGTATCGTTTTGTTTGGAACGCCGGCTTTGGCGTCAGGATCGACCCCGACTCCGACCCCGGGTGGGGCGATTGATCCGGGCATGGGGTATCTGGCCGCGGCTTTGGCCACGGGGCTTTCCGCCCTGGCCGCCGGATTCGCCGTGGCCCACGTGGGCAGCGCGGCCATCGGCGCCATCACGGAAAAACCGGAACTGCTGGGTCGGATGCTGATTCTGGTGGGGCTGGCGGAAGGGATCGCCATTTACGGCCTGATCATCTCCATTCTCATCCTGAATCGATTGGGCTGATGCCTGCGCCGGTGTTCGTGGGGGATGAGGTCAGCGCCGCGGGCTGGCGTCTGGCCGGGGTGCGGGTGATCATTCCGGAAGCGGGTTCGGAGGCGGTCGCGCTTGCCCGGGTGATGGCGGAAGGGGCGGAACTGGTGCTGTTGTCCGCGGTGTGCGCCCGGGCTTTGCCGCCGGAGCTTTTGGGGCGTTTTCTGGTTTCGGGTCGGCCATTGACCCTGGTGGTGCCGGATGCGCAGGGTCAGGGGTCCGGAGAGGATTTGACCGCGCGGGTGCGGCGACGCTTGGGGATGCAGGCATGAAGACGGTCCTGGAGGAGATGCTGGCCGAGATCGAACAGAAACGCTGCAGCGAACAGACGCGAATTCTCTCCCATGCCCGGGAAGAGGCCGCCGTTCTGATTGCCGCCGCCCATCGGCAGGCCCGGGGGCGGATGCGGGAGTTCGTGGCCCGGGAGCGGCGTCTGCTGGAGGCTGCCATGAAAAGCGCGCAAACCCGGGAGGAGACCGAACGGCGCAATCATGCCATGAGCGTGGTCAGGCGCACGCTGGAACAGGCCCGCGTCTTGCTGGAGGCGGCCCTGCGGGAGCGTTGGAACGATCCGGACTCCCGAGGGGAGTGGATTGGCAAATTGCTGGAGCGGGCGTTGGAATTTCTTCCCGCCGGAGAGTGGGAAATGGTCCATCCGGCCCGCTGGGAGGCGTCGGAACGGGATGCGTTTTTGCTAAGGATCCAGGCCGCCGGTCTGCCCGCGCCCCGGGTGCGACCGGAGGAGGGGCTTGTGGCCGGATTGCGTCTCGGGTGTCAGGGCGCCTGGGTGGACGGGAGTATCCCGGGATTGACCGCCAACCGTTCGGCCATCGATGCCGCGCTGCTGGCGCTGCTGCAGAGACAGGGAGCATCATCATGAACCAGGCCGTGATACGCTGGATCAGCGGACCGGTGTTGCGTGCCGTGACCCATGATCCGTTTTGCATCCATGAGTCGGTCCAGGTCGGGGCCAGGGGGTTGCTGGGCGAGGTGATCCGCATGCAGGGCGATGAGATCACGATCCAGCTTTTCGAGGACGGCACGGGATTGCGTCCCGGAGATCCGGTGGCCGGTCAGGGAATGCCTCTGTCGGTGCGCCTCGGCCCGGGATTGCTGGGTCATATTTTCGATGGCCTGTTGCGCTCCCTGGGCGGGGAGGGGCGGGATTTTCTGCAGCCCGGACTCTGCGTGACCCCAACGGAGCGCTTTCACATGACCCCCCTGGCGGAACCGGGACGGATTCTCAAAGGCGGGGATCCCTTTGCCATGGTGCGTCCCGTGGGGCGGGAAGGGGTGGAGCAGCTCTGTCTGATTCCTCCGGACCAGGCGGGCGAGGTGGTGGAGATCCTGCCCGGAGGCGATTATGGAGAGGAGGAGATCGTCTGCCGGTTGCAAGACGGGCAGGGTCTGATCGTGGAAATCGCCCTGAGTCACCCCTGGCCGGTGCGTCGGCCCCGTCCGGTGGAGCGGCGATTGCCGGTGGGACCGCCCTTGCTGACCGGACAGAGAGTTCTGGACAGCCTGTTTCCCGTGGCCCGGGGGGGCAAGGCCATGGTGCCAGGTGGGTTCGGCACGGGCAAGACCGTGCTTCTGGAGACCATTGCCAAGTGGTGCGACGCGGATGTGATCGTTTACCTGGGGTGCGGGGAGCGGGGCAACGAGATGGCCGGGGTGCTGGACGAATTCCCCAGACTGGAGGATCCCCGGACAGGCCGACCCTTGATGGAACGGATGGTGGTGATCGCCAACACCTCCAACATGCCGGTGGCGGCCCGGGAGGCGAGCGTCTACACCGGCATCACGGTGGCGGAGTATTTTCGGGATCAGGGGTTGAAGGTGGCCTTGATGGCCGACTCCACCAGTCGCTGGGCCGAGGCGTTGCGGGAGGTCTCCGGACGGCTCGGGGAGTTGCCCGGCGAGGCGGGTTATCCGGCCTATCTGAGCACCCGGCTGGCGGAGTTCTACGAACGGGCCGCGCGGGTGATCACCTTGTCGGGGAAGAACGGTTCTCTGACCGTGATGGGGGCGGTAAGTCCGCCGTCGAGCGATTTCTCCGAACCGGTGACGATCCAGACCAAACGTTATGTGCGCAACTTCTGGGCGCTCGATCGCAAACGGGCCCAGGCCCGGTTCTATCCGGCCATCGATCCCATCACCTCCTACTCCGAGGACGCGGAGACTCTGGCCGCCTGGTGGAGCCAGGAGGGGGCCCCGGACTGGGCGCGGCAGCGTCGGCGTTTTCTCACGTTGCTGGAGGAACAGACCCGTCTGGAACGGATGGCGCGGATTCTGGGCAAGGACGCCCTGCCTCCGGGGCAGCGGTTGACACTGCTCTGCGCCGAACTGGTCAACGACGGGTTTTTGCGGCAATCGGCCTTTTCGGTCAAGGATCGTCACGCATCCCCCCGCAAGCAGATCCGCATGATGGGGCTTTTGATCCGTTTCATGGATCGGGCCGAAGGGGCGGTGGCCGCCGGGGTGGCGGTGGAACGGATCGTGGCTCTGCCGGTTTTGCGGCGGCTGCAACGCATGGGCGAGGAGATCGCGGATGACGAACTGGAACGCTTCGATGGCCTGGAAGCCATGCTGGAGGCGGATTTCGGTGCCTTGTCCGCCGGCGGGGAGCAGGGAGCATGACCATTCGGGCCGATCTTTATCTGGACGACGCCGTGACCCGCATCGAGGGTCCGTTGGTGTTTGTGCGGCGGCGGGTGGAGGTGGGACTCAACGAGGCGGTGGAGGTGATCGGCTCCGACGGACGGGTTCGTCTGGGACGGGTGGCGGCGCTGGATGAGTCGTTCATGACCATCGAAACCCTGGAGTCCACCTCCGGACTCTCCATGGCGGGCACCCGGATCCGGCTGATCGGCGCACCGATCACTTTTGCTCTGGGTCCAGGCATTCTCGGACGGGTGTTCGACGGGGTGGGACGGGTCACGGATGGGGGGCCGCCGGTGGCGGCCCTTGTCAAGGCCCCCATCGACGGGGCCATCATCAATCCCTTGCGACGCGCCAAACCCGAGGATTTCATCGAGACGGGCATCTCCGCCATCGACTTGTTGGACAGCCTGGTGCGGGGCCAGAAACTGCCGATCTTCTCCGGCGGCGGTCTGCCGCACAACCGTCTGGCGGTGGAGATCGCCCTGCATGCCCGGTTGCGTTCCCGGAACGAGGCCTCCTTCGCCATCGTCTTTGCCGGGATCGGGGTTCCTTATGATCAGGCCGAGGCGTTCCGGCACGCCCTGGAGGAGGGTGGCGCCCTGGGACATACGGCGCTTTTTCTGAATCTGGCCTCCGACTCCAGCGCCCAGCGTCTGCTGACCCCCCGGTTTGCCCTCACGGCGGCGGAGTATCTGGCCTATCAGGAAGGACGGCATGTGCTGGTCATCATCACGGACATGACCAACTACTGCGAGGCGCTGCGGGAGGTCTCCGCCAGTCACGGAGAGATTCCGAGTCGCAAAGGGTATCCGGGCTACATGTATTCCGATCTGGCCACCCTGTACGAACGGGCGGGACGCATTCATGGCCGTCCCGGATCCGTGACCCAGATCCCGATTCTCACCATGCCGGCGGATGACATCACCCATCCGATTCCGGATCTGACCGGCTACATCACCGAAGGCCAGATCACCCTGGATCGCAAACTGGACCGGGCCGGGATCCATCCCCCCATCGGTGTGCTGCCGAGCCTCTCTCGCCTGATGAAGGATGGCATCGGCGCGGGCTTCACCCATCCGGACCATCCGGCGCTGGCCAATCAGTTGTATGCCGCCTATGCCCGGACCATGGGGGTGCGTCTGTTGGCAGGCGTGGTCGGCGCCGAGGGGTTGACCCCCACCGACCGGCTGTTTCTGGAGTTCGGCCAGAGTTTCGAGAGCCGTTTTCTCGCCCAACCCGATGGTCCCCGCACCCTGGAACAGAGCATGGAACTGGGATGGTCACTTTTGACCCTGCTGCCGGAGAGCGAACTCTCCCGTCTCTCCGACGAACAGATCCATCATCACCTCCGCAAGCCGACCGGCGCCGTGTAGGGGCCTCCCATGGAGATCACCCCCACCCGCAGCGCCCTGCTGGAAAGCCGTGATGAACGCCTGGTGATGCGGGAGGGGTATCGGTTTCTGGACGAGAAACGTCTGCTGCTGGCCTCGGAGATCATTCACCAGTTCAACCGCCATCAGGAACTCCATGCCCGGTATCAAAGCCGGCATGGCCAGGCGGTGGCCGCCCTGGGGGATGCGGTGAGCCTGCATGGTCTGCACGGTCTGCAGGTCACTCCGGTTGCCCCAGATCAGACCGCACGGATCAGCCGTCAGGAGCGGATGTTCTTCGGGGTGCTGCTGGTGGATGAGCCGGTATTTGAACCGGGAGATCCTGCCGTTATTTCCGAAGCCATCTACCCTTCGTTTGAAAAAAAACAGTGTTCAGCAGCTTTTTCCGCCTTGCTGACCGCCAGTGTGGCGTTGGCGGCAATATCCGGCAATCTGCACCGCCTCATGGAGGAGTACCAGCGCACCGAACGCCGCGCCCGCGCCCTGGAGGACGTGATCCTCCCGGAGTTGGACGAGGCCATTCATGAAATGGAAATTCGTCTGGAAGAGTTGGAACAGGAAGAAGCCGTACGGGTTCGATTGGGCCGGACGACCTGATCACAGTCAGGACGATCCCGGGTTGACCGTGCGGGGGATCACCTGTGGCGTAAGTCAGGTTGCCGAACCCGGTCGGATGGTGTTCCTGGCATGCACAGACGGCCTTTCAGTCGGCAGCTTCCCAGAAGTGAAAAAGATTGCGGCCACCTTGCTTTGATCGGTACATGGCCGCGTCGGCCAATTTAAGCAGTGGTTCGATCTCGGCGGCATGGTCGGGGAACAGGGCGATGCCGATGCTGCAGGAGATGGTCACTTCCTGGTCCATCAACCAAAACGGGCGAACCAGTTCGTCCAGCATGTGTCTGGCGACGGTTTCGGCATTCCGGATTTCGCTCAGATCGGTCAGAATCGCGGCGAATTCGTCACCTCCCAAGCGTCCCACCGTGTCGGACTCCCGAACGCAGGCCGCGAGCCGCCGGGCGGCTTCCTGAAGCAATTGATC
>JADGAB010000196.1 GCA_015232245.1 Magnetococcales bacterium
TCTACTTTCTGTTCGTCAGGTCACGATTTTGCTCCACGCTTCTTTCAGGCCCCGCCTTGCGGCGAGTCTTTACCCTTGCGCGACGCTAATCCTTCGCCCCATCAGGCTGGATAGAGGACTTTCACCTCCGAGCTATCAGACATGCCCAGCACACATCCATCCGGTCACATAGCGGCTGAAAATATCCAGGATTACATACAGGTGGAAGAATGTCCCCTTGATTGGCCCCTTCAATTTGGTGATATCCCAGGACCAGACCTGGTTAGGTGCCGTGGCCACCAGTTCCGGTTTCTTGTATTGAGGATGCCTGAGTTGCCGCCTGCGCTCCCTCACTTCATCTTCCTCAGCCAGGATCCGGTACATGGTACGCACCGAACACAAATGGATCCCCTCATCCAGGAGAGCAGTGTAGATGGTCTTGGGTGATTGATCCGCGAAGCGCTTTGAACGCAACACATCCAGGACAGCCTGCCGTTCAGTTTCCATGAGAGATAAGGGCGGACGAGGACGGCAATTTCTGACGGCCAAGGACAATGCTGCTGGCTTGCGATGCCGATAAAAGGTCGCACGGTTAATCCCCAACGTCTCACAGGCGGTCTCAATACCAACCCTCGCCGATAGTTCCTGAGCCGCCATCATGCTCTGACTCCTTGATTTTCCAGGGGTACTCCCAGCAACAGCGAGATTTTTTTTTGGACATCAATGATCAAGGTGGCTTTCTCCAACTCCTGGCGCAAGCGGACATTTTCCTTTTCCAGAGCAGCAATCCGCTCTGTCAGTGGATTGGCGGGAGACTCTTTGCGTCCCCTTTTCTTGTTCAAACCAGACAGGATGCCCTCTTCCCTTTGTCGACGCCAAGTGGTCAGATAAGACGCATAAAGACCTTCTCTCCGTAACAAAGATCCAATCTGGCCCGTTTCCTCACAACGATCTGTTTCTTCCAAAATTTTACGCTTGTAGTCTGCCGTAAACACCCGTCTTACCGGGCGATCCAACACCTCAGGATCGGGACGCAATCCCTCTCCCGTCTGAGTCATTCCAATCTGCTCTATCTTGCGCTGTGCCATGCCCACCTCGAACACTCCCATGAGATCATCTCCTTTCCGCCCTCTACTTTAATTGATTCGGGGGTTAGTGTCTCGCTTATCATTGGCACAGAGGAAACTGCCCCTAAAAAAAATCCAATGAAATCGCGAGTGGGGTTAACTCCACTCACCGGCCCTGAGTGGAGTCGGAATGGGGAAGAGATGCAAAAAAGGAGAGTCTTGGAGCCGGAAATGGCAATGGGAGGGCAAGAACGGGTGCGGTGAGTTCTCCGACACCATTTACTAACCTTTGAATTTATTGGGAGATTTTGGCAGGGTGTGCCGGAGAGTCAACAACTTGAAGATCGAAGAAAAAATTAAATGGCTGGGCAAGACGACCCATATCAAACCAATTCTCCAGCCTGTGCATAAAATTTACCGGAGAATTTCCGAATCCCCCTTGGCAAGCAATTCAAAAATCAGTATGGCGCATCCGGTTGAAATTCAATAGTATTCAGGATTTCATCAAACCTTCTCTGCTTGGCAATACAGGTCAGTTAATATTTACACTGTGATCATGCCTCTACCAATGCCCTTATGAGCACCTCTCAGGGTCAGGCTCAGTCCGAAAATACCTCATCCAAAGACCGGGCATCCAAAACCCGAAGGCCCCACTCTTCTAAAGAGGACAGATCAGCCTTGGTGATTTTTTCACTGGCCCAGGTAGGCACATTGCCAAAGCGACGTTGCAATTGGCGTGTCAGCATTTTAGCCTCGCCTGTCTGCTCACCTTCCTGGCGGCCTTCCTGGCGGCCTTGATTCAACCAATCCGGTTTCCCTTTGGCGATAATATCTTGCGCAAATTGGGACATCATGATGTTTTCCTCCTCTGGACGCACGGCGTGGATAATCTCACGCACAGTTGGCTCATCATAGTTATCGTAAGTCTCAACAATATACCGCATAATGACTGGGAAATCTTCACCCGCATTGCTCAGCACTTCTATCAGATATTGTTTGATCTGCACTTGCTTGCCAGCACGAGTGGCATATTTGGCCGCTACCAGCCATGCCCGCAATCTGGGATGCTGAGAAAGCAGATGATCTGGCACTGTATCCAGATCGAAAACCGGGAATTGAAAATTCAGCAGAAAAGGACGCCAGCCTTCCTCAGCATCTACCAGGGCCAGAAATTCAGTTGGAATTCGCCATTCCGTTTCCCCATGGTAAAAAACGAATGGGACAATGGCTGGCAGTCGTTTCCATGCCGGATTCTCACGTACCCACTGCTTCCACGCCTCAACTTTGTACCTTAACAATTGGAAGCCGATAAACTGATCCGGGTAGCTCTTATGGTCAATCAAAATGTAGAGCATCGCCACCCGACCGTGAATGGTACGCACATGAAAAAGCCGGTCAGTCAGGTGCCCACGCAACTCCTCATCAACGAAAGACCCCTCTACCAGTTCCGGTGGTTCATGACTCAAAAGTTCTGCGATCTCTTTTGGCAGACGCTCACGCACAAGAGTGCCCGCCTTTTCTGGATCGGAAAGCAGCAACCTTATAAACTTGTCATGTGGTTGGGTGATCTCGCTCATGGGGTCAGCATACCAAATGTGCCCGGTAGTCCGCCAGCAGGGAATGATGCCAGTCCCGCTTTGCGGCAAAAATTCTAAGCCAGATGGTGGCCGGGGGTATGGACAATCCCAGGCAGGAAATTTTCAACCGCCATTTGATATGGCGACCGATGGACCATCAATCTTGTCTCTGATTTTCGTGGAAATCCGCCTCAGTGTCCAGTAAAATCCAACGGCCTTATCGCCAAGACAGCTTGGCAATGGGGCCAAAATCGGATCGGATGAGGTTTTTGGGAGGGACAGGCAACAACGAAAACCGTGGAATATTGCCTGAAATGTCAAACTTTGTGAGTCCCCAGGCAGAGCCGGGGAATTACCCATTGGATTTAACGGCCTCCATCTAATAATCAATGTGTTGATTAGCATTTTGGGAGTTACCCCAAACCCAACCAGGGGAAATGAATTCCCCCCATGGGCACACCAATAATTTGTTCTGACTGACATATAATATCTTTACTCATTATAAAAGTGTGTTAGGTTCCACAGTGAGGGTGATGGATATCACTAAGCCACCTTCTGGGCGGTTACGAGCCGAGATTTCGCCGCCATGTTCGCTCACCACGCGAGCGGCTATGGCCAGTCCCAAACCAAACCCGCCTGTGACACGCTCCCGCGACTCCTCTAAACGAAAAAACGGTGAGAAAATATGCTTGAGATCTGATTCTGGGACTCCTGGTCCTTGATCAGCCACCAGCAGCCACGCATAATTTCCCTCACGAATCAACTCCACAAATACTGTGCCTTGCTGGTCGGTGTGGTGCAAGGCGTTACGCAAGACGTTATCAATGGCGGAGTGCAACCCTGTGGCATCGGCCCACAGCAAGGCGGTATCCACCCGCTCCAATACCAACAAACGCTGCTGCCGCTCCATTTCAAAGCGGCCATCCGCCACCACGTCACGCACCATCTCTCCGAGATCCACCAAAACGTCACGACGTATCCCCCCCGGCACCACTGGTCGAGAAATGGTGATTATCTGGCCAATCAATTCGTCCAGACGTTCCAGTTCCATAGCCATGCGGGTGAGGTTGTCGTCCACCTCGGTCTGGGATTGTTCCAGTAATCCCATAGCCACCCGTATCCGCGCCAATGGCGAACGCAATTCGTGAGAAACATCCCGTAACAGGCGATGCTGGGCATGAAACAGATCTTCCAACTGCTGGGCCATGAAGTTGAAATCTCCTGCCAGGTCGCTTAGTTCATCGGGAATGCGACCACGAATCGCTGCGACACGGGTAGTCAAATTACCACTGGCCAAGGCCATGGCCATGCTTTGCAAATGTCGGATGGGTTGGGTAAAATGGCGTGCCAGCAGAAACACCACTAAGGCGATGATGGCAATCACACCCAACAAGCGCAGTGGATAATCCTTGATGATGAGCCACCAGCGCGGCGATGGGGGCAGGATGACTATTTTATAGCGTTGGTTAGCAGAATCGTAGGTCAGCAAAGGCTGATGGGGCGGTGGTCCTTCCTCCTCCACACCCTGACTATGCGAGGGTTCACCGGGGAATGGACGCGGTCCAAAATGATGACGAAAAGCTGGGTCCAATTCCTGATTGAGATATTTCAACAACTTCTCTGGCATAGGCCTACCCAACAGGTCATGGCCCTTGTCGTCTAGTAGCAGCAATGACTCCTTGAAAGAAGAAGCCAACAAACTATGCCGCACCGCCTCCACTCCTTGGGTTGCCAGCAGGACGGCCAATTGTCGGCGTTCATCAAGCAATTGATGCAAATGCTGATGCAGGCGTTCATCCATTTCTGCCCGTAAATGATGACCGATCCAAAACAATGCCCAACCAGCCAACAGCACAGTGATCAGAAAGGAGAAAAAAATTTTCAGAAAAAAACGCATCGCTTAGGTTTTCCGTGGAATGGCATACAGGTATCCAACACCACGCACTGTTACGATACGCGGGTCGCCGTTATCCAAATTGCCCAGCTTACGACGCAAATTGCTGATATGAATATCCACACTGCGATCATAACTGGTAGCCTTGCGCCCCAGCCCTTTCTGGCAGAGGGTCTCCTTGCTCACGGGCTGTCCGGCCTCCAACAACAGCACATGCAGCAACATATACTCCGCCGATGTCAGATCCAGAGGCATACCATCCAGGGTGACAATCCTGGCACCGGGATGCAAAGTTAACTTTTCCACATGCATAGACGCCAGCCTATTATCCCCCGCTATCGGCATGAGGGAACGCCGCAACACCGCCCGCAAACGCGCCACCAGCACTTTAGGATTACAGGGTTTGGCCAGATAGTCGTCTGCACCAGATTCCAATCCCAAAATGCTGTTCACATCGTCCCCCCTAGCGGTGAGCATCAACACCGGGGTGTCATTACTACTACCGCGCAAACGTCTCAGCACCTCAATGCCGTTCAATCGTGGCAGCATGACATCGAGTATCAAGGCGTCGAACTCATCGATTTGAATCAATGCCAACGCATGTTCTCCGTCATGCGCCACCTGACAACGGAAACCTTCCGTGGTCAGGTAGCGGCCCAGCATGGCACACAACTCGCGGTCATCGTCCACCAGCAGGAGATACGGGATGGTTTGGCGTGGTTCCATGCGGATTCCTGATCGGCAAGCACTCGGCTCCGAAAATGCAAGACCGTGGGGAGATTCCTGCTGCCTCCCCACGGTCCAAGGACTAAGTATCAGGCAATCATGCGATTCATGAATGAGGAGGCTGATGAATCGTTGCCACTATTAGAACTTTTCATCATGTTGCTGTAGCTCATCAATTTGAAGGTATTGCTCTTGTTAGCAGAGGAACTGTCTGTGGTATTGGACGGCGGTAGGTTTTTGGCCATATCCGCTTCCAGTTCCTTCTGGCTCACCACCCCATCTTTATTTGTGTCTGCGTCATCGAAGTGCTTGGCCACCACTCCCTTTGCCTCAGACTTGCTGATGGAGCCATTGCTATCTTTGTCCATGGACTTAATCAGATCGACTGCTGATGGGGGTTGGAATTGGCCATTACCCATTCCCCCCATTTTGCCCTTCATCTGCTGATGCATGCTATCCATGGCCTTTTGCAGTTCATCCGCACTCAACTGGTTGTCGCTATTGGCGTCTGCGGTCTTGAACTGATCCGCCAGCGGACCTTTGACCTCATCTTTGCTCAATGAGCCATTGCCATCTTGATCCATAAACTTGATCAAGTCCGCCGCCTTTGGTGGTTTACCACCACCTTGCATGCCCTGCATTTTACCCATTGACGACATATTCATTGTGATGTTCATTAGCATTACTTCCTTTCCTTCTGAAGACTGTGACGGGCACAGCCAAATGACGATGACCAATGATGGGTCATCAACTCAAGAGGAGTGCTGGATCGACTGCACAAATAAGGAGAAACGCAAGGCCATGGGGTGGGACGTTCCGGTTGTCAACTCACTTGTATGAATTTTCCATGCCAACCGTGATCGTACTCATTCCATCGCACTCATTACTATTTTGCAAGACGGCACTCGGCAAATATTGCCCTGACCACCTGCAAAGCGAAAAAAAATGCCGCCCCATGACACTGCGTTCCCTAACCCAACTTGGAGAGTGTATCAAGACCAGCACAAATCACTCGCAATCGGTACGTCCCACCCCTGGAACCTCCCGCTTTCGCGCATTTGTGACTAAGATCTTCGCTACGGCTATCCTCATTGCAATTAACTATAGCGCAGCACCATGTAAAGATGTGTGGTAATTCTGTAAAGAATTGTATAGTGCAAAGGTACTTAGAGGACGTCCAGCACGTAACTTGCTTTAACTAACCTGTGCATGGCATCGACGATACACAATGAGCACGCAAGCGAGTCTTGCCATCGCCAGATAATTTGCCCTCTTCACGAAATAACGGGTCCGTAAAGCGCGGTACCACCACATCTAACCGTGGTTGATTAAAGTTTTACATTTTGGGCGCACTTTATAGCTCAGAAGCTCTTTCAT
>JADGAB010000197.1 GCA_015232245.1 Magnetococcales bacterium
GACCCCGCGCCAGCCTCCCATGGTTTTTCCCTCCTATCCCACCTGGGTCTGGGAGACGTTCAGCGCACGCCAAGCCACCCTGCCCAGACCACGGGCCTCGGCCAGGGCCAAAAAAGGGACCGCCTCCGGGGTCAGCTCCAGAAAACCCAGGGAGAAACTGGCCAAGGCCACCTCATCCAATGAGGCGATCAGGGTCTCGGCCCGGAACACATCCGCCGGATTGCCCCCGGTGGGACCGTTGCGTTTGAGAACCCGCACCGCGTCCATGACCGTCAGGGTGGGACGCACCGCGGCGGCCAGATCGACAATGGAGTCGTGGATGGCCTGATGAAGCCGGTTGCGTTGTCCGCCGATCACCCCGTACCAGTTTTTCATGGAGAGGGTGCAACCGGAGAGGGAGTGATGCTTGACAATGGGCAGGTTGATCACCTTGTCCACCTCGTGGAAGAATCGGGCCACGGGCCAGACCTTCAACACCTTGCCCCCCATGTCGGTGGCGATGAAGTCCTCCCGCCCGGGAATCCGGACCGCCCCGCCACCACTCTGGGTGGCCGCCTCGATGCCGGATCGGGCGAAACAGCGCCTGGGATCGTTCAGCGAGACATCCGTCACCCACACCGAACGGGCCCCGGCCTCGCGGCAGAGCCGCACCATGGCCTCCACCAGTTCCGGACCGGTATTGGCCCCCTGTTCCGGTTGCCGGTCCCAGCCCACATTGGGCTTGAGCAGCACCCGATCGTTCCGGGCGATGAAGCGGGAGATCCCGCCAAGCCGGTCCACCGCCTCCCGCAGCATGGCCGGCACCCGGCTGCCCCGCACCACGGCCATCACCGGATGCAACGGATCCGGAGCCACGCGAAAATCCTTGAAACGGACCGCCGCCTCCTCGACCTCGCGGATCGGTTCCGTGCCATAGGCCAGATACCCCCCGGTCGCCACGCCCACCGCCACCCCGGTGAGTCCGGCCACCCTGCCCAGAAAAGCCCGACGTCCCATCTCAGGCTCTGTGTCAAGGATGCGATCCGCCGTCCGTTTGGCCGCCATGGGTGAAATACTCCTTGAGTGGGGTTGCCGCCTTGTCCAGGGGAATCCCGAACGCTCCCATCAACCGTTCTCCGGCCCGCAGAAAAAACCACTCCCCCTCGTAGCGATCCTGAACCACATGAATCCCCTGGCCCGCGATGTCACGCCGTTCCACCGGGATCTGATCCTTTTGCAGAAATTCCAACAGTCGGGACTCCACCTCCCGGCTCTGCGCCGCGCTCTCGCCGGTCTGAAACGCCTGGATGGTCTGACCTTCCCATTCAAAGGAGCGTTCCAGCACCTGGCTGAAAAAGTCCATGCCCCGGTAGTTCTCCTTGATGAACCGGGTCGCCAGAGGTTTCCCGTATTCCGGAAAACGCAACCCCTCCATTCTGGCGCCGGCGGTCTTGCCCATGCTCCCCGCCAGCGCCCGCCCGAGCAGCTCCAGCGGCGCCCCGTCGGCAAAGGCGGTCATCTTCACATAATAAGGGCCGGCGATGAAACGCAGGCCCCGGGGGTCGAGAAACCCCATCTCTCCGATCCCGGCCTCCCGGCCTTCGTTGCCCCCCTCCCCGGTCAACACCCCGAAGGCGAACAACGGCTTGCCCATGTCGAACAGATCCACCACCACCTTCGGACGACCCTGTTGCTCCCCTTCAACCCCGTACTCCCCCACCACCAGCTCCTTGAACCCCGCCGAAATGTAATACTCGGCATGGCCATTGACATACTCGTGGAGATTCTCCTTGTTGAAGCGGCGCAACTCCCCCTGTCGGACCACTCCCGCGGTCCGTTCCGGAAAGAGTCCCACCAGAGGAGACAAACGGGCCGCGGCGTTCTTGAAATCCAGCAGTCCGGGATCATACCGCTGACCATCCCAATGGATGATCCCGGCGATCATCGGCAGCAGCGCCAACACTCCGATCCGGGCCCACCGGCCACCCCCGGCCCCGGGCTCCGGTTCCGCTTCCGCCATGCTCAGGCCACCAGACTCAAGGTCAAGGCGCGGTGGGCCGCATCCAGCTTGGAACGCACCGGCAGACCATACGGACAGGCCCGGTCACAGGCGGCATCCACGCAGGAAGCGCAGGCGGCAGCGTTCTTCTCCAGGGCGGCATAGGAGACCATGGCCTGTTTTTCATCCCCGTAATCCTCGAAATACATCTGGTAACGAAGAATCGAGGCCACATCCACCCCGTCGCCGCAGGCGGACAGACAGTCGCCACAGCCGGTCCGGCAGTAATCCGCGCCGTGGAGGGCCGCGTAGTGGTCCAAAACCCGTTGATCGGCAGCGGTCATGGGCTGACCCGAGGCGGGCAGATAAAGATCCAGATCCTGGGCGGTCTGGATGGTGATCACCAGTCCGCCCAGCTCGGCATGGGCCAGGGCCCACTTGAAGGCCGCCTGTTCGAACTTGCCGGGATCAAACTGCATGTTCCCTTCCTTGGCGCCAGCCAGAACCTTCATGGCCACCACCCCCACCCCCCGGGATTTGGCCTCCTTGAGCACTTCCGGCACCTTGGGAAACTTCATGAAGTTGAACGCCGGCATCACGTAATCGAAATGACCGGATTGCACAGCTTCCATCATCAGCCGTTCCATGTGATTGGGACCATGGGAGGAGACCGCCAAAAAACGGATCTTGCCGGCTTTTCTCAGCATCTCTGTGGCGGCGAGCATCTCCGGATCCAGCATGCGGGCCTTTTCCGCCTCGAAATCGGCGCTTTCGCCGATGGCGTGGACAAACACCGTATCCAGGTAATCGGTACCCAGACGCTTCAGGCTGTTCTCCACCGCGGCGATATAGTCCGACTGTCTGGCCCCCACCTGAAGATGACTTTTGCCCGCCTGATAGGCCATGGGATGACAATACTTGGAGGCGATATGGATCTTGTCCCGGCCTTTGGCCTTGCGGAGCGCATCGCCGATATGGTCCTCGCTCTGTCCGTAATCCGGCGCGGTATCGAAATAGTTCATTCCCCGGTCGATGGCCCGCAACACCAGGGCGCTGGAGGTCAACCGTCCGGCCCCGAAAGAGATGTCGCTGATCTGCATGCCGGTCTTGCCCAGCGGACGATAGGCCTTGACCGAGACCTTGCGATTTTCGGAGCCCCCCTCGGACGGACCCTCGGCTGCCCGGGAGACCACCGGAATGCCACTGGCCGCCAGCAGGGCGGCGGATTGAATGAATGTCCTGCGTTGCATGGCAGATCTCCTCTTTAGAACTGGCTGTTTCTCCAACGGAACCGATCCCCCGTATGCAGTGTCCGATATCCTTGCCCTGTTTGTCCACCCCCACATATTAAGTATGGCACGCAAGACGCATTCGCGCTAAACTGGATTACCAGATTTTCCATTGTTTCCAAGACAGCCTGCACGAAGTGTAACCGGATCCCCTATGGATGAGCAGCCCACCATTCTCGTCGTGGATGATGACTTCATCAACCGACAGATTCTTGTCGCCAATATGCGGGACGCGGGTTATCGCACCGAGACGGCCAATGACGGCATCGAATCCTGGACCAGGTTGTCACAAAACCCGCATCGGTACGCCGCCGTGCTGCTGGACCGGATCATGCCCGGCATGGACGGCATGGAGGTGTTGCTGCGCATCAAGGCTCATCCGATTCTGCAAGACCTGCCGGTGATCATGCAGACCTCCATGTCCGCCGAAGGCGACATCCTTGACGGCATCCAGGCCGGAGCGTTCTATTATCTGACCAAACCCATCGACCGCAAGACCCTGCTGGCCATCGTCCGCGCCGCGCTGGACGACTTTGGCCGACATCAATCCATGCGCCACACGATGCTGCAATCCCACAGCGCGGTGGCCATGCTCTGGGAAGGGGAGTTCCGGCTGCGCACCGTGGAAGAGGCCAAATCCCTGGCCGGTCTGCTCTCCAACCTCTGTCCGGAGCCCAACCAGGCGGTGATGGGGCTATCCGAACTGCTGATCAATGCCGTGGAACACGGCAATCTGGGCATCACCTACGAAGAGAAATCCAACGCCATGACCACCTTCGACGGCTGGGACATGCTGGTGAAAGAGCGCCAGGCCATGGAGGCCCACGCCTCCAAGCAGGTACGGGTCTTCATCGAGCGTCCACCGGGGGAGATCCGGTTCCGCATCGTGGACGAGGGGAGAGGGTTCGACTGGCGCCCGTATGAAACCTTGCGGCCCGAACGGGCCTTCGACAGCCATGGCCGGGGCATCGCCATGGCGCTCATGTTCAGTTTTCACACGCTGGAATATCTGGGAAAAGGCAACGAGGTGATCGGCTCCATCCGGCTGGACAGTGCCTGATCCGTGCCGACAAAGGTTCAGCGGGTCGGCTGGCTCCCGGGCAAGGCGGGGATCACCGGCGGGCGGGCCGAAGATCGGTCCTGAATTTCCGTGGGCGCGACATACTGCACCGGAATGGGCCAGATCCGGTTGGCGGTGACCATCAGACCGAATCCTCCCAGAATCATCGCGCCCAGCTTGATCACCATGCGCAACTCCAACTCCCGAAGCCGGGCATCCACCTCCTTGAAACGGGTCTCCATCTTGGCATCCCCCTCCTTGAAGCGGGTATCCACCTCCTTGAAGCGGGTATCCATTTTGGCATCCATCTCCTTGAAGCGGGTATCCACCTCCTTGAAGCGGAAGTCCATCTTGGCGTCCACTTCTTTGAAGCGGGTCTCCACCTCCTTGAAGCGGAGGTCCATCTTGGCGTCCGCTTCTCTGAAGCCGGTCTCCATTTTGACGTCCAGCTCTTTGATGCGGGTCTCCAGCTTGGCGTCAACTTCCTTGAAACGGGTCTCCATCTTGGCGTCCAGCTCTTTGATGCGGGTCTCCAGCTTGACTTCCAGCTCCTTGATGTCGCGCTTGAGACCCGCGTCAATCATGGCCAGATCCCGCTTGGTGGCCAGACGTTCTTCCACCAGTTTGAGCAACGCGTCGGCCTGGACCTCGGCCTGGCGTTCGTCCATGCCCACATCCCTCAACCGCTTGACATAAGCGTGGGTATCAAACATCAGAGCACTTTCCATGGGTCATTCCTCCTTGTTAAGATACGAATGTATCCCAATTCGCGCACCCGGGTCCAATGAAATCGCAAGGCCGTGTCCATCCGACACAAACGGACAACTTCAGGCCAAATCAGGCCGGATCTCCCCCAACAGTTGCTGCAGAATCCGCGGCACGGCCCGGGACTGGTTCAGGGTGAAGAAGTGCAGCCCGGGCGCGCCCCGGCGCAACAGATCCCGACACTGGGCCACGCCCAGTTCCACTCCGGTTGCCAGCATCCGCTCCGGATCGTCCCGGATCCCCTCGTAACGGGCCGTCAGCCAGCCCGGCAGCTCCGAGCCGCACAATTCCGACAACCGTTTGATCTGTTTATAATCCGTCACCGGCATGATCCCCGGATAGATGGGAACATGCACCCCCTTCTCCCGACAGGAGGCGACAAACCGGAAATAGACATCGTTTTCAAAGAAAAATTGCGTCACGGCGAAATCGGCTCCGGCCTCCACCTTGCGACGAAAATGGAGTTCATCCCGTTCCTGGTCCCGGGTTTCCGGATGGCATTCCGGATAGGCGGCCACCCCCAGACGAAAACCGGGAAAATATTCCCGGATATAGGCCACGAACGGTTCGGCATAACGAAACGCCCCCCGTTCAAAAACGTCCGCCGACTCCCCCCGAGGAGGATCCCCCCGCAAGGCCAGAATGGTGGAGATGCCGCAATCCTGATAAAAATTGAGCATCTCGGTGAGGTCCGGACGACTGGCCCCGACACAGGTCAGATGGGCCACGGTATGCAGACCCGTGCGCTCATGCACCTGTCGGACCAGCTCGCCGCTCCCGGCCTGACGACTCCCCCCTGCCCCGCAGGTGATGGAGACGAAATCCGGACGATAGGGAATCAGGGTCTCCAGAGTGTTCCAGAACAGCTTCTCCCCTTCCGGCTGCCTGGGAGGAAAGAATTCAAAAGAGAGTCCTGGACGAGGATTGTTCAACCCATCCGCTGCTTGCGTCATCTGCGCACCTTCACCCTTCCGGCCATCCGGGCCACGTGATCAGGGATCAAAAAACAACTCCGGGCTCGGACCCCTGTAAAGATCCGCGCCCGGAGAATACCTCATGCCCGCCCGAACATCAGCTCAATGGCGATGTTCCATGGGCGCGTTCATGCCGGGGTTGGCATCCGGATTCGCGCCGGGATTCATGCCCGGAGTCATGCCGGGCATGTCGCACTTCTTGCCGGATTTGGCCTTGTTGTTCTTGCAGCATTTCTTGCAGGACTTCCCATCCTTGCAGGCTTTGCAGGATTTACCATCCTTGCAGGCCTTGCAGCCATTCCCGTCCTTGCAGGCCTTCTGGCAGCTGGATTTGTTCTTGCCGTGCTTCTTGCAGGACTTTCCACACTTGCTGCATTTGCCGTTCTTTTTGTCCGCAGCGCTGCAGGATTTCTTGCAGGACTTTTTGCAGGATTTTTTCGCCTGGTCATCCATGGCATTGGCCGCGAGGGCATTGGCATCCATGGTGTGGTCACGGGACGGAGCCATCTGGGCCCCCGGTTGAGGCGCCGGTG
>JADGAB010000198.1 GCA_015232245.1 Magnetococcales bacterium
TTCGCCCCTGGACCCCACCAGGGGGATAATCCCCCTGGACCCCTATCCGTAAAACGACGCATCCCGAAATGGGTGCGGTTTAGAAGCGGCAACCATGCATACCCCGATTCTCATCGCCTTTGGTGCCAACATCGCCCCGGAAACCAATCTGGCCCAGGGAATCGCCCGTCTGCACGCCCTGGCCGGAGTACGCGCCATCTCCACGGTCTACCGGACCCGGGCCCTGGCGGATCCGGAAAGGCCCGAAACCGATCCGCAACCGGATTTTCTCAACGGAGCGTTGCGCCTTGCCGGGGCCTGGGATCCCTGGGAGCTGCGGACTCTGTTGAAATCCCTGGAACAGGAACTGGGACGGAACCATCAGGCCCCGGGCTGGAGACCCCGACCGCTGGATCTGGACATCGCCCTCATGGGAAGCCTGCGGCTGGAAACCCCGATCCTGACCATTCCGGATCCGGACATTCCAAACCGCTCTTTTCTGGCCCTGCCCCTGGCGGAGCTGGCCCCGAAGCTGATCCATCCGGTTCTGGGCCGCTCCCTGACCGCCCTGTCCACCGGATTTGCCGCGCCAGAGGAGACCATGCGACCCGATCCCCAGGCCACGGCCCGTTTGCGGGCCATTCTTCCCTTGTAAGAAGGGAAAATTTCGACTATTATACCGAAATCATTCCGAAATGGGCGCGATTTGCCTTTCTATAGAATTTTGCCCATTCCCCCCGAATCCACTTCCCATGGAGCGCGCACCAGGATGACCACCCAATTTGCAGGTGTCTTCACGGCCCTGATCACCCCGTTTCGCAACAACCAGGTGGATGCCGAAGCGTTGCAGAAACTGGTGGAGTTCCAGATCATCAATGGCGTCAACGGCATCGTCCCCTGCGGCACCACCGGCGAATCCGCCACCCTGAGCCACGAAGAGCACCGGGAGGTGATCCGGTTGTGTGTCATGGCCGCAGCCGGGCGGGTCAAGGTCATTGCCGGGGCCGGCTCCAACTCCACCAGCGAGACCATCGAACTGGCCCGCTACGCCCAGGAGGTGGGCGCGGACGGAGCTCTGCTCATCACTCCCTACTACAACAAGCCGGGTCAGGAAGGGCTCTATCAGCACTATCGGGCCGTGGCCGAAAGCGTTCAGATCCCGCTGGTGCTCTACAACGTGCCGGGACGCACCGGCGTTGATCTGCAGGCCGCCACCGTGGCCCGTCTGGCCAATACCGCCAACATCGTTGGTCTGAAAGAGGCCACCGCCAACATGGAGCGGGCCTCCTCCATCCGCAAGATGTGCGGCGACGCCATCACTCTGCTGTCCGGGGATGACGCCACCTTTTTGCCGTTTCTGGCCGTGGGAGGCAAGGGGGTGATTTCCGTCACCTCCAACATCGCACCGGCCAAAATGGTGGAACTCTATCAGGCCTGGCAGAAAGGGGATTCGGTCAAGGCGTTGCAGCTCCACGAAGCGCTGCTGGACATCAACCAGCAACTCTTCTGCGAGACCAATCCCATTCCGATCAAGGCGGCGGCGGCCCTATTGGGTCTCTGTCAACCGGAGATCCGTCTGCCTCTCACCTGGCTGGCCGACAACCATCAGGTCATGTTGCGCAACACCCTGGAGCGGCTGGAACTGTTGCCGCCGGTCTGATTGTCTCACTTGCAGGGGTCAGGGGGATTATCCCCCTGGTGGGATCCAAGGGCAAAGCCCTTGGGACTTTGCTTTTGACTTTGGCGCGCTTTTCAAAAGGGAATCGCGAAGCAATTCCCTCGCGCGCCCAACAGGCCGCGAAGCGGCGCCTTGCCGGACTCGCCTCCCGCGTTGCCGCCCATGGAAAATCCGGGTCCGACAGTCCGCATCTCAAAAAAATTTCATGCCTGAGCAGTCAACCCTGGGGGAAAAGCTCCCCAGCCTCCCTCTTTTTGCACTGGTTTAATTCACATGGGCATCAAACTGATCACCGAGAACCGCAAAGGGCGGTTCAACTACGAAATCCTGGAGACCTTCGAAGCCGGCGTGGTTCTGACCGGCACGGAGGTCAAATCCCTGCGGGCCGGCAAGCTCAATCTCAGCGACTCCTTTGCGGTGATCCAGCGGAATGAGTTGACCTGGCTCAACGCCAACATTTCGGTCTACACCCACGGCAATCTCAACAATCATGATCCGCTGCGCACCCGCACACTGCTGGTGCATCGTTACGAGATCCGTCGCCTGATCGGCATCACCAAGGAAAAGGGGCTGACTCTGGTGCCGCTGAAAGCCTACTGGAAAGATGGACGGGTCAAACTGGAGGTGGGTGTCGGGCGGGGCAAGAAACTCTACGACAAACGGCAGACCATCCGGGAACGGGAGTGGACACGGGAAAAGGGACGGATCCTGAAAGGGGGTTGAAACCCGTTCGGGTCAATCGTCTCCTCCGCACCAGTTTCGCAAAAGGGAAACTTTTGAAGAAAAGCGGAGGTCTGGGGGATTCTTCCCCCAGGGTTTTTGAACCGCTCCCATTCCGGGATGTTGAATTTCAGACATGCGGCAACGCGGAAGGCGAGGCCGGAAAGGTGCCGCTTCGCGGCATGTGGGGCGCGCAAGGGAATTGCTTCAAAAAAGTACGCCAAAGGCTTAAAGTCCCAAGGGCTTCGCCCCTGGACCCCACCAGGGGGATAATCCCCCTGGGCCCCTGTCAGTAAAACAACGCCTCACGTCCAATCTACTCCTCGTCCGACTCGTCCCGTTCACCCCCGAGCACCAGAGGACTGGCCCGATAGGTCACCACCTTGCGACTGGTGATCTCGATGGGTTCTCCGGTTTTGGGATTGCGGCCAGGCCGGGCCCGTTTGCTGCGCACCGAAAAGACTCCGAATCCGGACAGTTTGACGGTTTCCGCCTGTTCCAGCCGTTGGGTGACCATTTCGAACACCTGTTCCACGATGGCGGTGGATTTGGGCCGGGATAGTTCGATGCGTTCATAAACCGCTTCAACCAGATCCGCTTTGGTGGTAGTCGCCATATTCTTCCTTTTTACATGCCAACGGCGTCATGGAGTTTTAGAGGATTTGCCCCCGATCGGGGGTCAGGCAGACAGTATGCCTTGCAACCCGATGAATTCGCAAGAGTCATTATCATCTCTTGCCGTACAGTCATCAAAAAAAATGCCTGATCAGTCTGACGTGATGGAATCCATGGCCCCGCGGATCTTGCGGCACTCCTCTTCCAGGGCATCCACCTGCACCAAAGCCTGCGGTCGGTTTTTCAATTCCACCTGTCCCCGCAGACGCATGGCCTGCCATTTCACCCGGAAAGCGCCGATCTTGTCGGAATACTCCTTGAACCACTCCACCCCCTCCTGGGCCTGCAGGAAGTCATCCGCGGACAGGGCCTTGCGCAACTGCTGCGACTGCTCGGAAGCCAGATCATGAAAGGCGCGGCGCTGTCGATCCACCTCGGCGGGATCCCCTTCCACCGGCTTGAGCACACTGGCCGGACCAGTGGCGGGAACAGCACTCTTTTCCACCGGAGGGGCCATTTTGCGCACAAAGGGTTCCAGGGACTCCAACAGCTCCTCGGCCCGGTAAGGCTTGCGCAAAAAGCCGTTCATGCCCGCCTCCAGACAGCGCTGCCGATCCGTCTCCAGGGCATGGGCCGTACAGGCGAGAATGGGAATCCGGGTGTTGGAAAACTGTTCCGGATCCGCGGCGCGGATTTTGGCCGTGACCTCGTAGCCATCCAGTTCCGGCATCTGCAGATCCATCACCACCACATCGAAACATTTGGTCTTGAGGATGTTCCAGGCCTCACGGCCATTGCCTGCCAGGGTCACTTCGTGTCCGGCCTGTTCGAGAATGTTCAGGGCCACTTTCTGATTGTTCACCAGGTCATCAACCACCAATACCCGCAACGAGGCATGGCGTCGGCCACCGGTACGCCGCAACGGCGCGGTGGCCGTCACCCGGCCCAGGGCCCGGTTGACCCCCCGCAGCAACGGAAAACGCAACACCGGTTCGAAGATCTGCACCACATCGGAGAACTCCTCGGCCAAGGCGGTCTCCTCCATCCGACGGGCCGGAGGAGAGGCAACCACCGGACGACCTTTCCAGCCGATCCGTTTGAGCAACTCCGGAATCCGGCTTCCCGTGGAGCGCAACAGGTGATAATCGATCACCAGCAGATCATAAGGCGCGTCCGCCTCCCGGGCCTGGAGCAGGGTCTGCAAGCCGGTCAGATCGCCCGTCACCTCGGCCTGGGCGCCGGCCTGGCTCAACAACTCCTTGAGAATGGATCGTCCCGTTTCGTTGGCATAGGCGGCCACAACGCGCAATCCCTCCATGGCGGTGGCGGGGTTGTCTCCGGCTCTGGCCTCCATGACCGCCTCCTGACCCGCCGGAGCGCGGCGGCCCGTGGCAAAGCGGGCGGTAAAACGAAACGCGCTCCCCTTGCCCAAAGTGCTTTCCACCCGGATCTCTCCGCCCATCATATGGGTGATGCTGCGACAGATGGTCAATCCCAGACCCGTGCCCCCGTATTTGCGGGTGGTGGAGCCGTCCACCTGGGTGAAGCGGTCGAAAATCTGCTCCATCCGGTCCGGCGGAATGCCGATGCCGCTGTCTTCCACCGAAAACCGCAAACGGGCATAGCCCTCGTCGGGTTCGATTTCCCGTTCCACGGTGAGGATCACCTCTCCTTTTTCCGTAAACTTGATGGCATTGCTGATTAAATTGATGATCACCTGGGAGAGGCGCAACGGATCCCCCACCAGGGTTTCCGGCAAATTCGGGACGATGCGGCAATAGAGGCCGATCCGTTTTTGATGGGCGCGAATGGCCATGGTCTCGCAGGCCGCGCCGACCCGGCCATGGACGTCGAAGGGAATGTTCTCCAGCTTGAACTTGCCCGCCTCGATCTTGGAGAGATCCAGAATGGAGTTGATCAGATCCAGCAGGCTTTGGGAGGCGTTCTGCACGATCAGCAGATTGTCCCGTTGCACTTCGGTCAATTCGGTGCCCAGCACCAGATCGGTCATGCCGATGATGGCGTTCATCGGACTGCGGATCTCATGGCTCATGTTGGCCAGAAACTCGCTTTTGGCCCGATTGGAGGACTCTGCCACCTGCAGGGTCTCCTCCAGGGATTTCAGCAGTTGTTTGCGGTCGGTGATGTCGTGGAGAAAGGCGGTATAGACGGGGTCGCCATCCAGGACATCCGAGGTGAGGGCCATTTCCATGTCGATGATCGCCCCATCGGATCGCATGGCCGGGGCCTCGATGCGACGGCGCAAAATGCCGGCCTCGTTGCGGGCGTTGCGCATCCGTTCCATGCCGGCGGCATGGCTCTCCCGCAAACCCGGCGGCACGATCAGCTCCACCACGGTACGGCCAATGGCCTCCTGGCTGTTGTAACCGAACAGTTTTTCCGCCGCCGGATTGAAACCGGTCACCCGGCCCTGGCCATCCGAGGTGATGATGGCGTCCAGAGCGGTTTCCAGGATGGAACCGAGCCGTTTTTCCCGGCTTTTGAGCTGTTCATGGGCTTCGACCAGGCGGCTGGTCCGTTCGGCGACCAGATTTTCGAAATGGACATTCTTTTCGATGATTTCGATGTTCTGGGAGACCCGGCACAGCAGCTCCTCGTCCCGGAACGGTTTGGCCAGAAAGTCGTTGGCTCCGGCCTTGAGAAACTGGGCGGCCAGATCCCCGGTTCCATGGGAGGAGAGTCCGATGATCGCCGTGCGGTCCCGGGAGAAGCGGGGGCGGATCCGTTTGATGAGCTGAAAGCCGTTCATGCCGGGCATTTCATAATCGACGATGATCAGGCGCACATCCGTATGGGTCTGGAGCAGTTCCAGGGCGGTGGGGCCATCCGCGGCTTCCAGAACTTCGAAGTTGCAGCGGTTGAGAAACTGGCGGATGTGGTAGCGGGAGCTTTTGGAGTCATCCACCACCATGGCCTTGACCGTCGCGTTCTTGCGCAGCCGGTCCATGAAATAGAGCACGGCGTCGATGCTGCTGGCGTTGTCCTTGATGAAGTAGTCCAGCACCCGTTTGGAGACCACGTTCTCCCGCACGTCATCCTTGATCTCCCCGGTGAAGACCACCGAAGGGATGTTCAGGGAGAGGATGTAATCGACGATTTCGCCGTTGGGGGCATCCGCCAGGTAGAGGCCGAGGATGCCCAGAAAGAAGTCGTTTCCTTCCTGGCGGACGATCTCCTTGGCTCCGGCCATGGTGGCGGTCCAGAACACCTGGAAATGGAGCTCCGATTCGATGCGGCGGCGCAACAGGGCGGCAAAGCTTTTGGAACTTTCCACCAAGAGGATTTTTTCCACCATGGACTCCCGGATGCAAGGAGGTTCGGTATCATCATGACAACTTGTGAAAAAAAAGCGGGGGTCTGGGGGATTCCTCCCCCAGGGTTTTGACTTTGATTTTGTTTGTGACTTTCATTCTTTGCCTTTGGCGCGCTTTACAAAGAAACTTTTTCACGCTGGAAGCGTGATAAAGGTTCGTGGGCCGCCGT
>JADGAB010000199.1 GCA_015232245.1 Magnetococcales bacterium
GATGGTATAAAGATGCAGGGCATGGCGGATCCCGGGGGGAATTTCCACCGGCAGTTGCAACGGCAGAGAGGCGAACGCCATCTGATAGATGTTCCATATCTCCTGACGCCGCAGCCAGGAGCGCTCGATGCGACGCAACTGGTGGATGCCCAGGGCGGCCTGGATGTCCATCATGTTGTATTTGTAGCCGATCTCCACCACCTGATACTGCTTGAACCCCTCGGTGCCGAACCGTTTCCAGGCGTCATGGGTCATGCCGTGGAGGGCCAGGGTCTTGATCCGGTCGGCGTGTTCGGCGTTTTTGGTCAGCACCATGCCCCCTTCGCCGGTGACCAGATTCTTGGTGACATAGAAGCTGAAACAGCCGAAATCCCCGATGGTCCCGGCGGGACGTCCATGATATTCCGTCTCGATGGCGTGGGCGCAATCCTCGATGATGATCAGGTCGTGTTTGCGGGCGATCTGTTCGATCCGCGCCATGTCGCAGGGATAACCGCCGTAATGCACCGGCACGATGGCCCGGGTGCGGGAGGTGATGCGGGCTTCGATTTGATCCGGATCCATGTTGAAAGTGGCGGGATCGATGTCCACCAGCACCGGAGTGGCGCCGACGTACAGGATGGTGTTGACCGTGGCGCAGAAGGTCATGGCCGTGGTGATCACCTCATCCCCGGGTCCGAGACCGGCCACCAGCAGGCTCAAATGGAGGGCCGCGGTGCAGGAGTTGACCGCGATGGCATGGGGAGCCCCCTTGTAGGCCTTGAAATCGTTTTCGAAACGGGTGGTCTTGGGACCGGTGCCCAGCCAACCGCTGCGCAGACTGTCCACCACCTCCTGGATCTCTTCTTCTTCCAGGACCGGCTTGCCAAACACCAGAAACCGCTCCCGCGCAGGTCGATTCATAAAGTGGAATTCTCCAGATACCAGCCAACGGTTGTTTCCAATCCGGCGACAAACGGAATGCCGGGTTGCCAATCCAGTTCGGCCCTGGCCTTGGCGTCGTCCACGGCATAGCGCCAGTCGTGGCCCGGGCGGTCGGGCACCCGGGCGATCAATCCGGCATGGGGAGTTCCGACGGGTCGCAGTCGATCCATGATGGCGCAGATCTGCCGGGCCACCTCCAGATTGGTGGGATCCCCGCCGCCGCCGAACAGGTAGCGCTCTCCCGGACGCCCCCGGCGAATCACCCGGTCGATGCCGTGGCAGTGATCCTCCACGAACAGCCAATCCCGGCGGTTGCCGCCATCGCCATACAGAGGAATGGGTCTTTGTTGCACGCAGGCGCGGATCACGGTGGGGATGAAGGCCTCTTTCTGCTGGGCCGGACCGTAATTGTTGGAACAGTGGGAAAAAGTGACCGGCAGGCCGTAGGTGTGATGATAGGCCCAGGCCAGATGATCCGCGGCGGCCTTGGAGGCCGAATAGGGGGAGTTGGGATGATAGGGGGAGGCTTCGGTGAAAGGTCGATCCTCGTTGCCGAGCGCCCCGAACACCTCATCCGTGGAGATCTGGTGATAGCGACACCCGGTCGGCTCCCGGTGGTGGCCCCTGAGCCAGAACTCCCGCGCCGCATCCAGCAGGGTGAAGGTGCCGACGATGTTGCTTTGGATGAAAGGCGCGGGGCCGGAGATGGATCGGTCCACATGGATTTCGGCGGCAAAGTGGACAATGGTATCCACTTGATGTTCATAAAGAATCCTCCGGACCAGGGCCGCATCGCCCACATCCCCGTGGATGAAGGTGTGCCGGGAGGGGTCGGGGAGATGATCCAGCCGCTCCAGGGAGCCGGAATAGGTGAGTTTGTCCAGGGTGACGATGCGGACATTCGGCAACATGGCAAGCCACAGCCGCACGAAATGGCTGCCGATGAAACCGGCGCCTCCGGTGATCAGGGCGCTTTGCGGAGTGAAGATCGTCATGGAGTGAAGGTCCCGTCTAGCGCCTCCCCGTGGCGCGCAGCCGTTGCAGATAGTTGCCGTAATTGTTCTTCAGATACGCTCCGGTAAGCTGATCCAGATGGTCGCCGGTGATGAAACCCAAAGCATGGGCGATCTCCTCCGGACAGGCGATCATCAGCCCCTGGCGCCGCTCCACCGCGGCCACGTAGTTGGCCGCCTCCAGCAGGGACTCGTGGGTGCCGGTATCAAACCAGGCGTTGCCCCGCCCCAACAGCCGCAGTTTCAGGCGTCCCTGACGCATGTAGTGCCTGTTGACATCGGTGATTTCCAGCTCCCCCCGGGGCGAGGGGCGCACCTGTTTGGCCACCTCCACCACATCCCCGGCATAAAAGAAGAGTCCGGTCATGGCCCAGTTGGAACGGGGCGTTTCCGGTTTCTCCTCGATCTCGATCACCTGCTCGTCCGCGTCGAAGCTGACCACCCCGTAGCGCTCCGGATGCTGAACGTAATAGGCCAGGATCAACCCGCCGCTGGTCAGACCCGAGGACTCCTTGAGAATCCCCGGCATTCCCTCGCCATAGAAGATGTTGTCCCCGAGAATCAGGGCCACGGGTTCTTCGCGGATGAAGGATTCGCCGATCAGGATCGCCTGCACCGTGCCACCCGGATGGGGTTGCACCGCGTAGGAGAGAGAGACGCCCCACTGGGAGCCATCCTTGAGCAGCCGCTGAAACGCGGCCTGATCCTCCGGAGTGGTGATGATCAGGATCTCCCGGATGCCGGCCAGCATCAGGGTGGTGAGGGGGTAGTAGATCAGGGGTTTGTTGTAGACCGGCAGCAGTTGTTTGCTGGTGGCCATGGTCAGGGGATAGAGCCGCGTCCCCGATCCCCCTGCCAGAATGATCCCTCTCATCGGCAATCCCCTTGTTTGTGAACGTGCGCCATGGCCGGTCAACAATGCCGGAACATCTTAACGGATCCCAAGGGGTGCGTCACCTTTTGCCGGGGAGCGATGGCGATTTTTCTTTTGACTTGGCCAGGATCCCCACATAATGATAGCGGCATCGACCATTCGAGGAGCTGACATGTCCGACTCTCATCCGCCCGTTTCCGAGGCAACCGCAAAGCCGGTGCCACTTTTTGTGATCGGTTGCGACCGCTCCGGCACCACCCTGCTGACCTCCCTCATGGAAACCGGTCTCGATCTGGCCGCCCCCCTGGAGACCCATTTCATCCCCTATTTTGCCCGCTGCCTGTTCCTGTGGGGGGATGCGGGCCAGTCGGCCAACCGGTTGCGACTGATGCGGACCATTCTGGAGTTCTCCGAAATTCTGGTGGCCCGGAACTATCCGGAAAAAGAGAGCGCCGCGTTGCACCCGGCAACGCTTCTGGCCGTCCGGGAGCAGGCCGGCTCCCTGGCCACGGGAGCGCGGGACTTTGGCGGCATGGTTCGCGGTCTCTTCGAGAGTTACGCCACGTTTCACGGTCAGACCGGCTGGGTGGACAACAGCTCCTTTTACGAGTCCCTGCCATTGGCGTTGTGGCAGCGTCATCTGCCGGAGATGAAGGTGATCCACATCGTGCGGGACGGACGGGATGTGGCCTTGTCGTGGATGAAATCCTGGTGGGGTCCGGCCACTCTGGGAGAGGCCGCCTGGTTGTGGCAAAGACATGTGGCCGACAAGCGGGCCTGGGGCCGTTCTCATCCGGGGGCCTATCTGGAACTGCGCTACGAAACCCTGTTGAGCCAACCCGAAGAGACCCTGGAGCGCATCGCCGTGTTTCTTGGCCGGGAACTGCGAAAAGATCCGCCGCCACTTTCTGCCAGCCTGACGGCCCGGATTCTCTCCACCGGCGGCACGCATGATCTGCTGCGGGGGCCGGTCAAGGCGGACAACCAGCAAAAATGGCCCCGGAGCATGGGGGATGAAGAGCAGAGGCTGTTCGAATTCACCGCAGGAGAGACCCTGCGAAACTCCGGCTACCCGACCCGGTTTGCCCACTTCTCCCCAGGAGATCGGCTCCGCTTGGGGCTGCGTCTTTTTGTCGCCCTGCGCAAAAAATATCTGACCAGGGTCTTTTACGCCAAAAAGGCCAAATGGTGGCTGCCTGTGGCGCTTTTTCTGGCTGGCCCCTGGAGCCCCTCCCTGGTACGGCTTCTGACCGGAAAAAAACGCTGAAGAACGGCGCTCCGACCCGGGTCCGGAACCGGTCCATGCGGACAATCCGACGGGCAATCCGGGAGAGGATACCCTGCCCCACCGCGATAAATCCTTGCTGATCCGTCGCTTTGGTTTCAGAATCGGCGCGACCGAGTGTGGCATCGCCCACCACCTGGCTGGGCGACTCATCAACATGGTTCGACAACAAGCGCCTGGCCGACCTTTTGCATTCTATTACCACGCAGCGCGATCACGCACCGTTTCATTAATCAAGAGGAGAGGTTGCCATGTGGAACAACATGAGCCTTGGCAAGAAGATTTTGACCGGAATCGGCCTGGTGCTGATTCTGCTCATGGGGGTATCGGGATGGTCCTTGAAAGGCATTTCCGGCATGCTCGACGACGGCATGGAGGTGGTGGCCGGCAACAAGCTGCGGGGTGAGCTTTTGCAACGGGAGGTGGACCATCTGAACTGGGCCAACAAGGTCGGCGCCTATATCAACGACGAAAAGGCCACCGAAATGGGGGTCCAGCTGGATCACACCCAGTGCGCCTTCGGCAAATGGTATTACGGCGAGGGACGCACCCACGCCGAGTCTCTGGTACCGGATCTCAAGCCGGTACTGGCCTCGGTGGAGGAGCCCCACAAGCAACTCCATGCCACGGCGGCGAAAATCAATCAGGTATTTCATCGGGCCGATCCCCGTCTGCCGGAATTTCTGACCCAGCGGGAGGTGGATCATCTGGTCTGGTCGGGCAAGGTGCAGGATGCCATTCTGCAATCCCAGAAAGATCTGACCGTGCAACTGGATCCCACCAAATGCGGACTGGGCAAGTTCATGTACGGGGACGAAGGCAAGAAGATGCGCGCCGCGGATACGGAACTGGCCCGGATGCTCGACGAGATCGAACCGGACCACCGCACGCTGCATCAGGAGGGCGAGGCGATCAAAAAGGCCCTGATGGCCGGAGATTTCGCCGCCGCGGCGAAACATTATCAGGAGAAGGTGATTCCCGCCCTGACCAAGGTTCGGGCCACCCTGGCCAAGATGCAGGAGCGGGCCCGACAGAATCTGGCGGGCAAGGCCCAGGCGGAAAAGATCTTCAGCGAAGAGACCCAGGTTCATCTGGCCTCGGTGAAGAAGCTCTTTCACGACATGAACGATATCACCAAGGAGAGGATCCTCTCCGAAAACCAGATGTTGACCAATGCCCACACGGTGCGCAACGTGGTGATCGGGGTGTCGCTGGCCGCCATCGTGCTGGGATTGCTGCTGGCAGCCTTCATGACCAGTTCCATTTCCAGACCGATCAAGGTGAGCATCGCCTTTGCCGAAACCGTGGCCCGGGGTGAGTTGTACGGAAAATGCGACTGCGACGCCACCCGCAAGGACGAAGCGGGACGGCTGGCCCTGTCGCTGAACAACATGGTGGAGCGGTTGCGTCAGGTGGTGGAGGATGTGGTCAACGCGGCGGAGAATGTCGCCACAGGCAGCCGTGAATCCTCGGCCAACGCGCAGAATCTCTCCCAGGGCGCCAGCGAGCAGGCCGCCTCCATCGAGGAGACCTCCGCGGCCATGGAACAGATGGCCTCCAACATCCAGCAGAACACGGACAACGCCCAGACCACGGAAAAAATCGCCGCCCAAGCGGCGAAGGATGCCCAGGAGGGGGGAGAATCGGTGCTGGCCGCCGTGGAGGTGATGAAAGAGATTGCCAGCAAGATCTCCATCATCGAGGAGATTGCCCGACAGACCAATCTGTTGGCCCTGAACGCCGCCATCGAGGCGGCCCGGGCCGGGGAACACGGCAAGGGGTTCGCGGTGGTGGCCGCCGAAGTGCGCAAGCTGGCGGAACGGAGTCAGCTTGCAGCCGGGGAGATCGGACGGTTGTCCGCCTCCAGCGTGGATGTGGCCGAAAAGACCGGTCAGATCATGCAAAAACTGGTGCCGGACATCAAACGGACCGCCGAACTGGTGCAGGAGATCGCCGCGGCCAGCGTGGAGCAGAACCAGGGGGCCAGTCAGGTGAACAACGCCATCCAGCAGTTGGACAAGGTGATCCAGCGCAATGCTGGGGCCAGCGAGGAGATGGCGTCCACGGCGGATGAACTGTCGGAACAGGCCGCCCGTCTGCAAGAGATCATGGGCTTCTTCAAGACCGGTCAAAAAACCCGACACGCGCCGACCAGCCAGGGCGTGACCATGGCTCGGGCCGCTCTGCCCGCGCCTGCCGGGGCAAGCGGTGGCGTCCGGGCCCTGCCCGCCCCCTCCCGACCGGGTGACGATGAATTCGAAACCTTCTAAACCGCAACCATTTTGGGATGCGTCGTTTTACTTGATAGGGGTCCAGGGGAATTATCCCCCTGGTGGGGTCCAGGGGCGAAGCCCTTGGGACTTTAAGCCCTTGGCGCG
>JADGAB010000019.1 GCA_015232245.1 Magnetococcales bacterium
GCGGCGCCTTTTCAGCCGTGCGTCCCGCATTGCCGCCGGGTCTGAAATTCAACATCCCGAAATGGTTGCGGTTTAAAGTCAAAAGCAAAGTCAAAACCCTGGGGGAGGAATCCCCCAGACCCCCGCTTTTTTTTCAAAAGTTGACATGTCGGGCAGGAGAGGTCGAGGGTTCGATCACCAGATCCAGCTTTCCATCCCGCACTCGCACTTGTACGACGCCTCCCTGACGCAACTCACCGAACAACAGTTCATCGGCCAAGGGCTGACGAATTTTCTCCTTGATGACCCGCTCCATGGGGCGCGCGCCGTTTTTGCGATCATAACCCCGTTCCGCCAGCCATTGACGACCCTCCTCGTCCACGTTCAGGGTGACATGCTGTTGTCCCAGATCCCGATCCAGGGCGGAAAGGAATTTTTCCGTCACCTGGAGAATCACCGCAGGCTCCAGATGGGCAAACGGCACAATGGCGTCCAGACGGTTGCGGAACTCGGGTGAAAAGAGCCGCTTGATCTCCTTCATCTCGTCTCCCTGGTGATCCTGACGGACAAATCCCATGGAGGTGCGCTCCAGTTCATGGGCCCCGGCATTGGTGGTCATGATCAGAATCACGTTGCGGAAATCGGCGCGGCGACCATTGTTGTCGGTGAGACTGCCATGGTCCATCACCTGCAACAGCAGATTGAAAACATCCGGATGGGCCTTTTCCACCTCGTCGAGCAACAAAACGGCATGGGGATTCTTGGTGACCGCCTCGGTGAGCAGTCCGGCCTGCTCGAAACCCACATAGCCCGGAGGGGCGCCGATGAGCCGGGAGACGGTGTGTCGCTCCATGTATTCGCTCATGTCGAAGCGGATCAGTTCCACCGCCAATTCCCGTGCCATGAGCCTGGCCAGTTCGGTCTTGCCCACCCCGGTGGGGCCGGCCAACAGAAACGCGCCAATGGGCTTGAGAGGATTGCCCAATCCCGCCCGGGAGAGCTTGATGGCCTGACAAACCTGAGAGACCGCCTGATCCTGTCCAAACAGGCTCAGAAGGATGTTCTTTTCCAGACTCTTCAGCAGTTCCCGATCGTCATGGGTCACGGTACGGGTCGGGATGCGGGCGATGCGGGCCACCACATCCTCGATCTCCCGCACCCCGATGGTCTTTTTGCGTTTGGTCGCCGGCGCGATGCGCGCCGCGGCTCCCGCTTCGTCCAGAACGTCAATGGCCGAGTCAGGATGCTTGCGATCATGGATGTGTCGGCTCGACAACTCCGCCGCCACCCGAATCGCCGGCGCGGAATAGCGAATGCCATGATGGGCCTCGTAGCGGGATTTCAGCCCTTTCAGGATCAGAATGGTCTCTTCCAGGGAGGGTTCGGCGATATCCACCTTCTGGAACCGTCGGGCCAGGGCCTTGTCTTTTTCGAATACCCCCCGGAACTCCTCATGGGTGGTGGAGCCGATGCAACGCAACTCTCCGTTGGCCAACAGCGGTTTGAGCAGATTGGAGGCATCCATGGTGCTGCCGCTGGTGGAACCGGCCCCGATCACGGTGTGGATTTCGTCGATGAACAGAATGGCCCCGGGTTTTTCCAGAAGCTTCTTGAGCACCCCCTTGAGCCGCGCCTCGAAATCTCCCCGGAATTTGGTGCCGGCCAGCAGGGATCCCATGTCCAGGGAGTAGATCACGCTGTCGGCCAGCAACTCCGGCGCCTCGCCCTGGGCGATGCGCAACGCCAATCCTTCGGCCAGATGGGTTTTGCCCACCCCCGCATCCCCTACATACAGGGGATTGTTCTTGCGTCGTCGGCTCAGGATCTGGAACGTGCGGGTCAGTTCGGCCTCACGACCGATCAATGGATCGATCTTGCCATCCCGGGCCAGCTGGGTCAGATTGACCGCGTACAGGGTCAAGGGGTCGTCTTTCTTCTCTGGGCCGGCTTCCCGAGGCTTTTCCTGTTCCGGAGGCTCTTCCCGTTCATCCGGGTGGGCGGACTCCTCGGAGGAACCTGGATTGTCCAGTGATTGGGCGATGGCGGCCTGCACATCCAGACGATTGATGTTTTGCCGATTCAAGAAGTGGACCGCATGGGATTGCTGCTCGCCGAAAATCGCCACCAGGACATAGGCCCCGGTCACCACTTCCCGTCCCGATGCCTGCACCTGATAGACCGCGCGCTGAATGACACGCTGAAAACCTACGGTAGGCGTGATCTCCAACTGATCATCCGAGCTTGAGATCGCCGGTACGTGAACCTTCAGATGTCCTTCCAGATCCCGGGACAATTGTCCCAGGTTGCAGCCGCATTGCAACAGGATTTCGGTGACTTCCGGATTTTCCGTCAAGGCCAGCAGGAGGTGTTCCACGGTGGCGTATTGATGACGCCGCTGATGGGCGACGCGGATGGCGCGATTCAAAGAGATTTCCAGTTGCTTGCTGATCATGATATCACGGTCACTTGTCTAGAATGCGCTTGATGGGGCTCCGGGGAGCGGGCTTGCTGATACAAGTCAGTTTTTTTCCATGCGGCATTGCAAAGGATGTTGATGGGTGCGGGAGTGGCGGTTGACCTGCATCACTTTGGTTTCGGCGATGTCGCGGGTGTAGAGTCCACAGATTCCCGAGCCCTTGTAGTGGATATTCAGCATGATCTGGGTGGCTTCATCCATGGTTTTGTTGAAAAAACGCATCAAGGTGTCAACGACGAAATCCATGGGGGTGAAGTCGTCGTTGAGGAGAATCACCTTGAACATCGATGGCTCCTGCAGCCCGTTCCGGGAGTGGGTGTGCAGCAGGGTATCGCTGTCGGAATCGTGTTGACTCATGGAGCAGACTCCGGATGGTGAAACTGGTCTTTGAAGATGATTGTGAAGGACCGCCTTGCTTAATGAAAATCAGCGCGTCTGGGCAGACGATCCGGACATGTGCCATTTTAGCCGATTCCCGACCTGTCGGCCAACGGAAAAGTTCATTCCCGGTTCGGGGATGCGGCAGAGAGGAGCGCCAGGGCATTCTCCCGGGCGGCTGAATTGATCTCTTCTCCGGCGAGCATGCGTGCCAACTCTTCCACCCGTTGATCGGATTTCAGGGAGAGGACGGCAATACGCATGCGTCCGTCGCAGGTGGATTTGGCCACCTTGAAGTGATGCGCTCCCCAGGCGGCCACCTGCGGGGAGTGGGTGACGGCCAGGGTTTGCCGTCTGGAGGCTACCTGGGCCAGTTTGGCGCCGATGGCTGAAGCGGTCCGTCCGCCGACTCCCACATCCACTTCGTCAAAAATCAGGGTGGGAATGGTGACAGCCTCGGCCAGAGTGGTTTTGAGCGCCAGCATCACCCGGGCGATCTCTCCTCCGGAGGCCACCTGTTTGAGGGGTTTCAAGGGTTCGCCGGGATTGGCGCTGATTTGGAATTCCGCATCTTCGACTCCGCCGGCTCTCGGATCGCCTCGGACCGGTCGCAACGCCACAGCCAGGCGCGCGGTCATGCCCAACTGGCTCAAATGGCCTTCGGTCTCCCGAGTCAGACGGGTGGAGGCCTGTTTCCGGGAACGGCTCAACTGGCCGGCTGCGGTTTCGAAGGCTTTCATGGCCCGATCCATGGCGTCGAGCAGCCGTTGTTCGTCGTCTTCGATCTGATCCAGGGAGTCCAGCTCCTGTCGCCAGGTTTCCGCCAGGGCAAGCAGCTCATCCGGAGCGTGACGGTGTTTGCGGGCCAGATTGCGTATCAGGGCGATTCTCTCTTCCAGTTCTTCCAACTGTTCCGGATCGGTTTCCAGACCGTCCGCGTAATGACGGATGCGGTCGGAGGCGTCTTCCAGTTCGTAGTGCAGAGAACGGAGCTGTTCGGCGAGGGGAATCATGGCCGGATCCAGCCGGGAGGCGTCTTCCAGTTCGGCGGCGGCATAAGAGATCAGCCGCAAGGCCGACTCTCCGGACTCCCCGTGTTCACCGCCGATCATCTCCATGGACACTCTGGCCGCATCTCCCAGACGGACAGCGTGGGCCAGTCGACCACGACGCTGTTCGAGTTCTTGCCATTCGCCGCTGCGGAGTCCGCAGGCGTCGATTTCGTCGAGTTGATGAGCCAGAAAGGCGCGTCGTTGCTGGGCATCTCGGGCCTGTTGGCGCAGCGTGGTCAGTTTTTTGTGTTGCGCGTGCCATTCATGGGCATGGCCTGCGGTCAGACGGGTCAGTTCCTCGTGACAGGCAAAAGCATCCAGAATGGCCAGATGGGAGGCTGGATTGAGCAGGGATTGATGATCATGTTGACCATGGATGTCCACCAGTCCATCCCCGAGTTGGGCCAGCGTGGTGACCGGTACCGGGGTTTCATTGATGAACGCCTTGCTGCGACCATTGGCAGACAGAGTGCGGCGCAAGAACAGTTCATCGTTCTCCCCGTCCAGCTCCTGCTCTCTAAGCCACAGACGTACGGGATGGCTCTCCGGGAGGATGAAGCGGGCGATAATCATGGCGTGATCACAGCCTGTGCGGATCAGGCCGCTCTCCGCCCTGGCCCCCAGGGTCAAGGCGAGGGCATCGATCAGAATGGACTTGCCGGCACCGGTTTCCCCGGTCAGGATGGTCAGGCCGGGTTCGAATTCCAGATCCAGCCTTTCGACAAGAGCGATATTTTCGATGGTCAATTGTCGCAGCATGCGATTCCGGAGACTCCGAGTTTCTTTAAAAGGGAGTATGGCAAATTTCACCTTTTGCCATTCATGGGAGCCAATAGCAAGCTTTTTTGGTAACTGTTCAGCACCCTGCCTTGCGAAGAAGCCTTGACACGCCACATCCAGGAGGGGTTCTCTCACCTTGGCAGGAGCGCCCAGATGGTGATGTCGGGCGCTCCATGCCAATCATCTGGAGGGGCAGAATGCCGCCACCCGTCGTCGCAACAGTGACTTTCTGACGACGCATATCACGCAACCACAGATGGGTTGAGTGTTCGTGGCCCGGTGTCGCCATACGCCCGATGACCAATCCGACTGCCTCTGCCTGCTGTGGACCCGTTGTTCAGCAACTCCATAAACACCACTTTCCCCATGGTCCAAAGACCCAAATGTTCCACGCCTACAGAACGCAGACGGATCAATTCCAAGGTGGAGATGTCCACCGATTGAATATCTCCTTGGGAACTGGTATCTTTTTTATCTGAAGGCGCGGTTTCCGTCTGGCGGGCGTGGAGTCCCTGAAAAACAGCACCACACCCTTTTGCGAAATGTACTCTTTGTCGTCAGCGCAAGGTCAACTGCCATGCCCAGATTTGAATGGAAATACGGTTATCAGACGAACAATAAAATCGTCGATCTTCAGCATAAATATTTTCTTGAATTGATGAATCGCCTCTATGACGAGCTTTCCGGCAGTGCGGATCAAGCCTATCAGGCGCGGCTCCTCGATGAGCTTTTTTATTACGCCCGGTTTCATTTCACCTCCGAGGAGAATATCTTTCTGAGACATCTGCCCCACAAGTTCGAACGCCACAAGAGGTTGCATGATCATCTTCTCGAAACGCTGCAGGGGAAAATCAGTGATTTGAGGGAAGAGAAAATCGAACCGGCGGCGATTGTCCAGTTTGTGGTGGAGTGGTTTTTCACGCACACCATCACCGAGGATGTGCAGGATTTGTTGTATGTGGAGGCGACGGGCCATTGATCGGCAGTCTGGCATCGGGGGTGGATCCGCGTCGCCAGACAGCCTTCAATGGATCGCTATTTGTCCATGGGAAAGGAGGAGATTTCTTCGGCGCCATGTACCCAGAGATGTTGGTTGGGCAACAGGTGATCCAGACCGGCGGTGTGGAGCGCCCTGAGAATCGCCATGTGCACAGCGCCGCGCACCCGGTTCAATTTGGCGAAATCGTCGATGTAGACATGCAATCGCCAGATGACATGACCTGGCAGCATTTCGTAGAGCACCACAAACGGATAGGTATCCGTCATGACCCCTTCCGCCGTCGCCGCTGTGGATTCCAGCAGGGTCTGGATGGCGTCGGGATCGAAACCGTAGCGCAAGGGGATGTTCATGGCCAGGACATTGATCTGGGTGGGACGGGCGTGGTTGTTGACCCGGGCCTTGGCCAGCACGGAGTTGGGCACGATCATGTCATCCGCGGCGCGGGTGCGCAGATGGGTGGAACGCCAGTTGGTGAACAGCACCAGACCCTGGATGCCATCCACGGTGATCCAGTCTCCGGCCTTGAAGGGGCGTTCGATGTTGATGGCTAGACCGGCAAACAGATCCGCCAGGGTGTTTTGCAATGCCAGACCAAGAATGATCGCCACCACCCCTGATGTGGCGAAGACGCCGGATATGGGTTGATGGAACACATCGACCACGATGATGCCTGTGGCGACAATGAAGACTATGATATCAAAGATATCAGTCAGCTCTCTCCGGGGTCTGGGAACGCCGGGGGTATCCACTCCGTAGAGCCTCTGCCAAAAGAAAAGATCCGCGCCCCGCACCACAGCCCAGGCTGCGGTGTACCACCACAGGATGGTGATGGTATCCAGAAACCAGTCGGCATGCATCCAGGTTGGCAGAGCGGTGATCCGATCACCGACAGCTTGAATGAATATCTGGCCGATGACCAAACCGACGATCAGAAAATGCCAATGTCCTTTCTGCATGGTTTTCTCGCAGCGTAAGCGTGTTGCAACGTGGATTGGAAGATCGAGAATGGTGAACTGTTCGGGGGGTGGTATCGTTTATTGATGATACTGTTGGCCAATATTAAGGAAAGTTCATCTTTCCGTCAAGGTGTTCCTGAAACCGACCAGAAAGGGGTCCAGAATGGTGGCCAGCACGGAACGTCGTCCGGTGAGGATGGCGGCCTGGACCCGCACTCCGGGGGTGAGGGGATAACGATGGCTTCCCTGGACAAAGGCCTCCTGTTCCGGGGTGATGCGCACCAGATAATAGGGATCCTTCTGGGGTTCGTTCAGGCTGTCCGGGCTGATGTGGACCACGCTGCCGGTCATGGGGGCGAATCCCCGGCTGCCCGCCCCCGCCAGTTGCAGACGCGCCGACTGACCGGGATGGACGAAACCCACTTCCCCCACCGGCAGACGGGCTTCGATCACCAGCCGGTCGCCGCTGGGCACCAGACTGAGAATGGTGCCGCCGGGGGCGATCACTCCCCCCCGGGTGACGGTGTACAGGGTCATGACGATCCCGTCGATGGGGGAACGGATCGTGGTGCGTGCCCGGCTGTCCTGGTATTTGAGAATCCGTTCGGAAAATTCCGCCAACTCCTTCTGGGTGGCCACCAGCTCCTTGCGGATCGCCTCCTCTTCGCTCAAGGTCAGGGCGGTCAGGGAGAACTCCTCCTGTTTCAAGGTGGCGGCGATCCGTTCCAGGGCGGAACGGGACTCCTGGAGGGAGCCGTTGATGGTCTGATCCTCCTTGCGCAGCTCCAGGCTTTCGTATTCGTTGGCCAGCCCTTTTTGCAGCAGTTTCTCCTTGATGGCCATCTGGGCGCTGACCAGCCGGTGCCGGGATTGGAGATTGTCGATGCGGGCCTGGGCTTCGGCCAGTTCGGCGCGCCGCTGGGCAATGCGCAGTTTCTGGGTTTCCAGGGCGTTGGTCAGCCGTTCCTTCTGGGCGGTGAACAGCGCCCGCACTCCCGCCACCTGTTCCGGATAGGCTTTGGCCAGCTCGGCGGGAACGGGAATCTCTCCGGCCCGGGTGAGCTGGGCCTCCAGACGCAATTTCGTGAAGGTGAGAATGGCGATGCGGGTGCGCAACTCCCGCAGATCCGCCTCCGGGGTGGTGCTTTCCAGCTCCACCAGGGGTTGTCCCAGGGTGACGGTCTCCCCTTCCCGGACGAAAATCTCTCGGACAATGCCCCCTTCCAGATGTTGAATCCGTTTCACCTGACCCAGCGGAGCGACCTCGCCAGGGGCCTGGGCGGCGATATCCAGTTCAAAAACCGCTGCCCAGATCACAAGCAGCACAATGGTCAACGCCGCTCCCCGGATGAGACGCCGTTCGCCCCGAAGCATGGGGGGGAGTTGGGCTTTGGGCGCCGTTTTGTTCATGATGACGGTGTTCCGGCCAAAGGTCGGGCATGCAGATCCAGCACCACATGGGCAGAACGGATGATGAACTCCTCCCGGGTCATCACGATCACGGTCAATCCTTGCGCGACCCACTCGTTCAACAGTCGGGCCACGGCCTGACAACCGCTGGCGTCGATCCCTTCGGTGGGTTCATCCAGAATCGCCACCCGGCCTCCTCCCAGCATGGCCCGGACCAGGGCCAGACGTCTGCGCACCCCCAGGGGGAGTGTGGCGCCACTGCCGCGCACCGCTGTGGCCAGTCCCAGGGGGGTGGTGTCCAGAAAGGAACCAAGTTGCAGACGCTGACACAACGCCAGCACCTGGGCATCCTCGGTGTGGGGAGCCAGAACGGTGAGATTCTCCCGCAAGGTGCCGTCGAAAAAGAGAGGCTCCTGGGGCAGATAGAGGATCTGCCGACGCCACCACTCCGGCACCAGATGGCGCAGATCCATGCCATCCACCCGGATCTGGCCGCGATCCGGTTCCAGCAGACCGGTCAGGAGACGGGCCATGGTGGTTTTGCCCCGGCCATTGTCTCCCACCACGGCCAGAACCTGTCCCGGAGCCAGGGTGAGCTGAACGCCGTCCAGCACCGGCATGGGCTGACCAGGATAGGCGAAGGAGAGGTTCTCCAGTTCGATCCCCCCGGACAACTGCCTGGGCACCACCCCTTGCTGGCTTTCCACCGGGAGACGGCTCAGGGCGTCGATCCGTTCCAGGCTCTGTCGGGCCTTTTCGAAGGGTTCGGAGAGTTGGGCCAGGCGTCCCAGATTGCCGAAGGCCCGGGAGGCCAGAATGCTGCAGCCGATCAGGGAACCCACATCCAGATGGCCATGCACCACCTCGTAGGCCCCGGCGGCATACAACAGGATGATGGAGAGCGTGGCGGCGCTCTGGTTGAGATGCTGGGAGACGGCTTGCACTCCGCTGGCCTGTTGGCGCAGTGAGGTCATGCGATCGAACGCCTCCTGGAAGCGGGGCTGCAGCCAGGAAAAACAGTGAAACATGCGCACGCTTTCGGAGGCGGTGGCCAGAAAATGGAGCAAACCGCTGCCCGCTGCCGTCTCCTGGGCCATATCCGCGGCCAGGGGACGCATTTTTCTTTGCAAATACAGGGTGGCGATGATCACCAAAGCCGTGATGCTCAAGGTCAACAGGGCCAGCATCGGGCTGATCACGCCGATGACCAGCAGATAGAGCAGGGCGAAAGGGGCGTCCAGCAGAATGGACAGGTTGGCGCCGCTGAAAGCCTGGGAAATGGCTCCCAGACCTGTCAGGGTCTCCTGGCGTTGTCCCGGAGGCCACTGTTCCAGAAAAGAGTGGCGCACCGTGGCAAAGGCCACTACGGTGCGGTCATGCAGCTCCCGGGTGAAGGTCTGGCAGAACCATTGGGCCAGATGAAAACGGGACTGGCGCAGCAGATACTCCATGAGCACGGCCAGCAGCGCGCCCGAGGTCAGGGTGACAAGGGTGCCATCCAGTCCCAGGGCGGTATAGCGGTTCATCACCTGGATGCTGTAGACCGAGGAGACCAGGGCCAGAACATGGATCACCAGACTTGCCAGCCACAGGTCCAGGGCCAGACGTCCCTGGGCGTGCAGACGGGTGAAAAGAGATCTCATGGCTCCGGGGGACAGGTGCCCGGGTCGCTGGTGAAGGCCGCGATGCCCTGGCTTTCCAGTCGCGTCAGGTAGCAGGCGTAGTGTTGACTCCACGCCTTTGGTCTGGGATCGGCCAGAATGCCCGGAACATTGGTGATGTCCGCCTCTCCCACCTCAATCCGGTCGATCTGCATGCCCTCCATCAGGGCGTGCAACAGGAGCATGTCGGAGACGAACGTGGCGACGAACTGCTCCTGACAGGTGGGTTTGCCATCCTCCCGGCGGCAATTGGCCAGCGCCTTGAGAATCTGCGGGTCATCCTTGTCGGCCAGCAGAGCGATGGCGGCGGCCAGGGCTGCGCGACTGAATCCCCGGGCATCGACTCCGGCGGCCATGCCGGGATTCTTTTCGGCCAGAATCCGCATCACCGGATGCATGCCATGGACCACCAGAGGACTGACCGCGGTGATGGCCAGGCCCTGTCCGAGTTTCTTGATGGCCTGGGAGACGAAGGGCGCCAGGGTCTGGCGGCTCTTCTCCACGGCCTCCTTTCCGGCAGGATTGGGGGGACAGTTGGCGTCAGTGGAGTGTTTCACCTGCTCGCAAAAGAGCTTGCGCCAGGATTTCTGGCCCAGAGGAGCGCCCCAGCCATCCTGCTGGCTGGCAATCTGCAGACTGCCGCCACCGATGTCGATGATGAACGGGGTGGTGAGATGTTCCCCCATGGCCTGTCTGGCGGCGGCATACCCGTAGGCCCCCTCCACATCCTGGGGAATCACGAAGAAATAGACCCCGGTGCGCTGGTGGAACTCCGCCAGGGAGCGGGCCACATCCCCGGGCTTGCCCTTTTCCATGGCCAGTCGCCAGGCGGAGTATCCCCCGGCAAGGCTCAGACACCCCTTCATGCCGATCTCTTCGGGCAGCTTCTTGAAGGCGGCGACAGATGAGTCCGTGGTCACGTCGATGCGGTTGTCCGGCCAGAGATCCGCCAGATAATCCACCTTGACCTTGGCGGTTTTGTCCGAAGTCAGTGACCCGGCCCGCAAACCGGACGAGCCCACGTCAAAGCCGATCAGACAGTCGTTGGCGGCAGCCGGAGTGACGCTGAACAGCCAGCCGAACACGGAAAGCAAGGTCAAGGTGGATTTCATGGCGAGTTACCGGTTTATTTGATCAGACAGCCGTGCTTGTCGTAATTGACCTCTTTCAGGGCATGGCAGCCGATGAGATCCACCACGATACTCAACGCCTTTTTCAACGCCGCCACTTCATCGGTCAGATAGAGGGAGGAGTAGGGCATGGATGCGCAGGTTCTGGAGAAATCCGGATTGGAGAGCTCCAGTTTGACATTCTCTCTGAGGAAGTTGGCCCAGCGGAACTCGATGAAGAATGCCTTGGCGTGTCCCTCGGGCAGGAACTTGCCCTTGGTGCAGATTTTCTCTTTCCGTTCCTTCAAAACATCCTTGGAGTAACAGCCGCAGTCGCGCAACCATCGGGAGAGGGTGCGGAAGGGATCGTTGAGCAGGTCGTCGACGTGGCTGGGAAGCATGTAGGGATTGAGGGGACCGTCGCCCTTGTCGTCATACAGCCAGGCCAGATTGCTTTCGATCATGTCCCGCCAGAATTCGTCCGATTTCTTCTTGCTCCAATCCTGGTACACATAGGCGTAGACCCATTTGTCCTCTGCCGGAATCTCCGCGCGCCAGATCGAGGAGGAGAGATGATGGTGATCGGTGATGTAGAGCTTGTTGCCCGGACCGATCACCACCGGCACCAGATGACCTTCCTCGCACAGCAGGCCTTCGAGTTTGCCTTCCTTGTGCGCCTTCTCCATTTCACGTTTTTTGCAATCCACAGACACCAGGCCGACTGCAAATTGGGTCGGGTGGGCCTGGTCCACCGGCAACTTGAAAATATCCCCTTTTTCCAAAGATTGATCGTGCTTTTTCATAATGTGCAATTCCTCTATTAAACGGGTGGATGGTGAAAAATTCCGATCAGTATCAGAGAGTCATTCTTTCATCAACTTTTCAGGAAATGCAATGATCATTTCCATCATGGCAGATCCTGAAGTACCAGTCGATTGGCAATTTTCAAAATCTGGTAGGCCGCGATGGTCACATCCGCTTCGGCGGCCACCGCGTCGCTTTGGGCGTTGATCATGGCGGTTTCTCCGGCCAGAACATCGATCAGGGAACGTCGTCCCTGCAACCGCTCCTCCTGGGCCATGCGCAGAAACGCCTCGGCGATGTGGGCCTGATTGGTCAGCAGGGCGGCGTTCTCCCGCAGGGTGAGCAGATTCTGCCAGGCGTTGCGGGCCTGCTCCTCCAGATTGCCCGAGGCATCCTGCAAACGCATCTCCGCGGCATCTTTCTGGTTTCTGCTGGCCTGCAGGGCATGGACTCCGGCCAGACCGGTGTTGAACTGATAGTTCATCTCCAGTTTGATGAAATGCTCCTTGCGGATCTCCTCGGCGCCGCTGTCGTTGCGCTTTTTGTTGGTCTCGGCGGTCAGGCTCACCCGGGGGGAGAGTTCGGCTCCGACCACACGACGCTCTTCCGCCTCGGCGAGCGCCTTGGCAAGGCGCACATTCTCCAACTGGAGACTTCCCTGCCGCACCTGATCAAGATACCCCTCCAGGCTGGCGGGCAGTGGGGCGGCGGGCAGGGAGACCTGTTGCATCTCGTCAAGCGGCGGCGGTTCATGATGAAACAGGGTCCGGAAACGGTTGCCGGCGGTTTCCACTCCGCCCCGGGCGCGGGTCAGACGGGCCTGGGCTCCGGCCAACTGGCTTTTGGTCTGGAGGACATCCGCGGGATAGCCGCTCCCCAGAGTGACCCGGCTCTCTTCCATGCCCGCCTGACGCTGGATGTTCTCCACCGATTGCCGGGCGTAGTCCATGGTCCGGTACGCCTTGAAAAGATTCACATAAGCGGAGATTCCATCCAGCAACAACTCCTGGTGGGCCAATATCAGATTGTTTTCCGCCTGACGCCGGGCGATTTCCGCCTTGTCGATTTCGGAGAAGGATTTGCCGAAATCCCACAGGGTCTGATTCAAGGTCAGCGCCTGCTGCCGGGCAAACAGACGGCTGTCGATTTTGCTGGTATCGGTCTGGAGATGATCCGGTCCCATGCTGGCCGAGGCCTTGATGTCCGGCATGAGCACCCCCCGCGCCTTGGACAGGGAGGCCCGGGCCGCGTTCATGTCGGCGGTCACGGCCCGCAACCGCTCATGGGTGTTGAGCATGCCTTGGAGCAGTTGCGGCAGTTGGGTCTTAAGCCGGGAGGAAGGAACCGGTCGCTCCTTTGATGACTCCTCCCGCACCAGACGCAGACCCACGGTGATGCTGTGCCAGTTGGGATCCTCGAAACGATGGGTGACAGGGGAGAGTTCATCGGGATCCGAGGACCAGTCGCCTCCACGTGTCGCCCGTTTCCAGCCCGCCTCCGGGCCGGATGAGCCGGGCGCGGCGTCGGCCAGCCACTCCCGGACATTGCCGGCCATGTCGAACAGGCCCCAGGGATTGGCCTTTTTTTGGGCGACCGGGTGGGTGGTGGCCATGGAATTTCCGGCGTGCCAGGCGGTACCGTTGACCTTCCGGGAGAACTCCTTGTTGGCCAATGCGGCAAACTCCCATTCCTTCTGGCTGGGGAGCCGGTATTTCCCGTCTCCCAGGGCATTGAGCCGGGTGATGAAGGTCTGGGCATCGTGCCAGGAGACCTGTTCCACCGGGCAGGCATCCCCGCACTCGTTGAAGCCGGAGGGGTTGTTGCCCATGATGGCGCGCCATTGCCCCTGGGTCACTTCCGTGGTTTGCAGGTAAAATGGCGTATGGTGGGGAATGCGGGTAAAACGCATGCCTGATTTATTGATAACATCGGCAGACGATTCTTTTTCTTTTTGCTCATCCCCGTCGCAACGGTTGATATTGATAAACATGATTATCAATATCATCGACAAATCGATCGATCGGCGGGAAATCTTCATCCGGAGCCCTGTTTTCACATTTAATCAAAGTCGCAAGGAGAAGTTGAATATAAACATGGACAGGAAGGACATTGCAAGCTGTTTTCTTTTTCGGTAGTATGTTGAGAAAAATGATATGTCAAGAAATCTTGATGATGTCGGGTCCGAAGCGACCGATGTTGGCATCGTTTGAATGTTTTGGATCCTGGTTGGTCAACTTTGGCTGCAGGGATTGTTCATAGGTGTTGATGGTCGGCACGATTCTTGAGCCGGATCGTGCCGGGGAGAAATTCTCAACTGGCGCCGGACAGCCGGCAGGAAGGAGAAAATCATGATCAATAGTGAGAAAGTTCGGGATATTCTTGGATTGCTGATTGGTATTGTCACCATCCCCATGGCAATCTGTACCTTGCACTGGTCCAATACCACCTCCGAATCGATTACCGAGGCCATCAACGTCGCCAATACGTACAGCTTCTATCAGGGGAAGGCGGTACGTAAGGCGATGACCCAGTTGAAAATTTACGATATTGAAATGGACCTAAAGATTTCGCCCCCGGCCACCCCTGAAAAATTGGCGATCATTCAGGAACGGCTGGCAGTGTTGAAGAAATCCGCGGATACTTATGAAAGCGATCCGGTCTCCGGTGAAGGCAAAAAGGAGTTGCTGGACAAGGCCAAGAAGATCGAGGAGATGCGTCAGCGTCAGTCCTCGACCAGTACCTATTATGGCAATGCCATGATCCTGTTGCAGCTTTCCATCATTCTCGCCTCCACGGCCATGACGGTCCGGGTCGGGCTGCTGCTGGTGCCTGCCGCGATCTTCATGTTGTTCGGTCTGTTTGTCATGGCGGACGCGGCGACACTGTTCTTTCCCATTCCATTTTTCTAAACAACGAGGACAATCATGGAAATACGTGAAACCCAGGAGATGGTTGAAGAGGCCGGTGAAGGCGGCCATGGCGGTCACGGCCATGGAGAAGGCGAGGGTGGCAAACACAACAAGCGCATCGCCATCATGATCAGCCTTCTGGCCTGCATTCTGGCCACGGTGGAGATGGGAGGCAAAAGCGCCCAGCACAACTCCATGTCCGCCAATATCGAAGCCGCCAATCTGTGGTCGTTCTTTCAGGCCAAGACCATTCGCATGACCCTGATGAAGGCCGGCAGCGAGTTCGTGATGACCAACATCCCCGCCGATCTTGCTCCGGAAAAAGCCGAAGCGTTGAAGAAATTCGGCGAGAAATGGAAGGCCGAGGCCGCCCGTTTCGACAGCGAACCGGAAACCAAAGAGGGACGCAAGGAGTTGATGGCCCGGGCCAAGGAGTCGGAAAATAAACGTGACAAGTCGTTGGCGGCCTATCATCTCTTCGAGTACGCCGCCGCGGCCCTGCAGATCTCCATCGTGCTGGCCGCCGCCTCCGTGACCACCAGCGTGATCGCTTTGGCCTATGGCGCGGGCATGCTCGGCGCTCTGGGCGCTTTGATCGGTCTGGTCGGCTGGCTGGCGCCAACCGCCATACATCTGTAGCCTTTTGTGTCAACCAAATTGATCCTATGAAGAATCCCAGGCGGCCATGAATCTCAAGGAACTTGCCACCCGTTTGTACGGCATGTCGAAAGGACGCCTGTTCGCGGTGTTCATCGGCGTGGCGGTCGTGGTGGCGACCGTGGTCTCATTGGTCACCTGGGCCACCTTCCTGAAACAATCCTCCAACCACGCCTGGCGTTTGATTGTCCAGGCGCCCCGTACTGGTCCGGAAAAGCCCCACGGCGATGCTCTGGTCCGTGGGGTGGAGTTGTTTGTCCAGCAGATCAATCAGGCCGGAGGGGTGGCCAACCGTCCCCTGCAGATCGTCTATCTGGACGAGAGGGGGGATCCGGGGGAGATCACCAGGTTGCTGGAATCCAACCGGGAGGAAGGCAACATCATCGGCGTTCTGGGGCACTGGTCGGCCAAAACCGCCCAGGCCCGGATACCGCTTTATGCCGGACAGCATCTGCCCACCCTGCTGCTGAGTACCGCTCCCCAGGGTTATTTCGTCCCCAATGAATGGATCTTTCATCTGGTGCCGGATGAGACCTTCGAATTGCGCTTTCTGGCCAACTATGTGCGCAACGTCATTGGAGAAAAGAGCGTTTTCCTGATCCATGAGGCCGGGGAACGGGGCGAACGGCTGGCCGCAGCCTGGGAAGAGGTCTATCAGCGTTTTGGCACAAAAACTTTGTTCAAATGGTCCTACACTCCGGGTTCCCCCAGACTCGACGAGGAGATGAAGGGAGTCCTGGCCGAGGTTCAGGAAAAGAAACTCTTCGGAACCTATCTGGTGCTCGGGGATACCGAAGACGGGGCCCGGGTGGTCGCGGCCCTGCGCAAGGGGGGGATCCGGCAACGGGTGGTGGGACTGCACTCCCTGGCGGACAACGCTTTTGTTCATGCTTTTGGTCAGCTCTGGCAGGGACGGGGTTCGGTGGCTTCGGCCTTGAACGGCATGCTGGTCACCACTCCTTTGCTCTACGATACCGCCGGCGAGGCCGCGCAATCCTTTCGTCACGCCTATTATGGCCGCAATGCCGAATGGCCCGACTGGATCGCCGCCCACAGCCATGACGCCGCCGGATTGCTGGTCTCCACCTTCAAGAAGATCCTGCGCCAACACGGCAATGCCACCAATTCGGAACTCATGGACCGGATGCGGGAGGCTTTGGCCGGCATGAATCGCATCGATGCGGCCTACCCTGGCATCGTGGGGCCGATTTTCTTTGATGACAAGGGACGGGCGGTGCGTTCGGTCATGACCGGTCAGTACGACGGGGGGAATCTGGTCGCCGCCCACTCCCAGCTTTCGCCCATCCACGATGAGGGGGTGGGGAATTTCCTTGAAGAGGTGACTGCGGGTCGGGCGCTCTATGTCAATGACCGCTTCATGTACAAGACCAACGTCATCTATACCGGGATCCGGATCGAGAAGGTTCTCTCTCTGGACCTGGCGGCCAATACGGCGGAGATCGATTTCTCCTTGTGGTTCCGCTGGCGGGGGGATTCCGATCCCTCCAATGTGGTGTTCACCAATGCCGCCGCGCCTTTGCAACTCCCCGCCCCCCAGAAAGAGGGCAAGGATGGAGAGCTCAACTATCGGGCCTATCGGGTGAAGGGAAAGTTTTTCCTCAATTATTCCAACGCCGTGCGCAACTATGGCACCCAGATCGCCGGTATTTCTTTCCGCCATCGGCTGCTGAATCACAACAACCTGATGTATGTCAACGATGTACTGGGTGAAAATCAGGATGAGGCCATTCCTCCTTCCGTGATGAGCACCCGGGAGGTGCTCGATGCGGATGCCGACACCCAGGCGACCCATCGGGATCCCCTGGTCAATCAGCTCATCCGTTCCAAGGTTTTGGCGGGGTTGAACGGCTGGCTCATCGACCGGGCCTGGGTCTCCCAGGAGCGGGCCATGCAGAACAGCGAGGGCAATCCCCTGTTTGTCGGTTTCGGCAAGCCACAGCCGGTTTTCTCCCAGATGGAAGCGGCCATTCTCCTCAAGCCGGACCAGTTGGAACTGCGGGACTTTCTTCCCCCGGGGGATGCCTATGTCTTTCTGGGAATTTTCGCGTTTGTGGGGAGTCTGTTGGCCAAATTCCTGGATCGCAAGGATCATGGCCAGTTCTGGCGCATCCAGACCTTTTTCTTGCGATTGGTCTGCTGGCCCAGCCTTCTGGCGGTTTTGGGCAATCTGGCCCGGGATTACGCGCTGCGCCACTACACCACCACCACGGTGGACAATATTGTCCTGGTTTTTGATCTCCTCTGGTGGCTGGTGCCGGCCCATCTGGTGGTGATCTCCCTGGAGCATTTCCTCTGGACCCCGCTGGAGAACCGCACCAGTCGCAAGATTCCCAACGTGGTGCGGTTCTTTTCGGCTGGACTGGTCTACCTGATCGCCATTTTCGCCGTGGTGGCCTTTGTGATGGGGAAAACCATCACCAGCCTGCTGGCCACCTCGGGCATGATGGCCATGATCATGGGGCTGGCGGTGCAGGGCAATTTGCGGGATGTCTTCTCCGGCATTGTACTCAACATCGAACGACCTTTCTCGATCGGGGATTTTGTCAAGATCGGCAATGTGGTCGGTCAGGTGACGGATATCACCTGGAGAACCATTCGCATCCTGGCCAACGATGGGCAAAGCGTCTCGTTTCCCAACGGCAAGACCGCGGACGCGGAGATTCACAACTTGAGCCGCGCCCGTTGCGTCAATACCGGCTGCTCGGTCTACGTCAATCCCGCCTATGAGCCGGCTGCCATTCTGAAGATCATCAACGAAACCCTGCCCAAGGTGAAAGGCTTTGTGCGTGATCTGCCGGAAGATGAACCGGCGGCTTATTTCATCGGGGTGGAGAATCTGCTTGGTCATTGGGTGGGCCATTACAAGGTAAGCTTTGCCGTGCGGATCATGCCAAAGAAGAACAAGGCGGTCCAGGAGTTATGGCAAATGTTGTGGTACGGTTTCCGGGAAAACGGGATTACCTGGGTGAACATCGACGGCGAGGAGATCAATCCCGCCACTTTGATCGCAACATCGGCAAAAAAGTGAACCTTGCCGTTCTCCTTAACGAAGGGAGGACCGGATGAGCGCAAACCCGACAACCTGGTCTCTGCCCGGAGATTTTTTGGAGAGTCTGGCGGGATGGCAGGGGCAGGGCGACCCCCTGGAGTCCCTGCGCCGCACTCTGGAAGAACATTTTGCCGGGCAGGGTCTCTCCGCCCAATCTGCCGCCGCGGGGTGGCAGACCTTTCTGGAGAGTATGCAGAACGCTCTCAAACAGGGTGTTCCCCTGGAGTCTGCCTTGCAGGATGCGGTCGGGCAGGTGGAGCGGTTCGCCCAGCAGGAGCGTTTGCAGCAACACAATCCACAGACCGATCTGCTTCAGGGGTTGGCCGGAGGACAAACCGGTCAGAATGCCTTGTTGCAGCAGGTGATCGATCCGTCGGGTCAGGGGAGCGCCGCAAGCAGACAGGTGGTGCTCGATGCGCTGGCGCAGCAGTTGTCCCGGGGTCAAGGCGCCCAGACGGCGATTTCCCAGGCCCAGACCGCGGGGGATGCGACCCGGCAGACCGAATCCTTGCAAAATCTTGTCCCAACCCCCGGTGAACAGCTTGCCCGGGATCTGGGCAGCGGCGCGGAACAGGCCAGACAGGCTCTGACCGCCTACACCCGCAATCTTTCCCCTGATGAGTCCACGCTGTTTGTCACCCGCCTGCAGGAGAGTCTGAGTCGCGGAGACTCTCCGGATCAGGCGTTGCGGGATGTGCTGGATGCCCTGGAGCGGTTCCGGGAGTCGCAAAAACAGGGCACTCTCCCTGCGGATCCCGCCCATGCCTTGACCCAGGCCCTGGCGGATGGTCGTCATGTCAAGGAGAGCAGTCAGCATCTGTTGGCCGAGGGCGCCCGTTCTCCCGAGGAGATCGCGCTTTTGTTCGCCCAATTGCAGCAGGCATTGACGCAGGGGCAAACCACGCAGCAGGCGTTGCAGAGCGCCGGACAATCGGTTGACCAGTGGCGGAGCCAGCAGGAAAAATCGGCGCTGCCTTTGTCTGGCGTGGATCAGGTGGTGCATGCCCTGGCCAGCGGACAGGGGGTGGAAGAGGCGCTGCAGAGTTCCGGTCTGACCGGAAATTCCCAGGCGGTCGGGGAGTTCGTCCAATCCCTGCAGCAGGGGAGTTCCACGGAGCGGGCCCAGGAGCAGGCCATCGACATGGTGCACTCTCAGGCGCAACAAGAGCTGCAAAGCACTCTGCCCCTCTCCAGGGATGGTCAACTGGCCCTGGCCCTGGCCAGCGGCAATCAGGTGTCGGAAACCCTGGCCTCGGTGCTGCCCAACCGGGATCTGGCCAACCAACTGATGACCAGGGATGGCTCCTTGTCCGAGACCATCGCCACCACGGCTGCCACCCAGCAATCCGTGGAGCATTGGCAAAATCAGGCCGCGTTGCCCCCATCCCCGGAAAGTCAATTGCTGACTTCGCTGGCCACTGGGCAGGGGGTGCCTGCGGGTCTTTCTTCCGGGCAGTCGCAGGCTCTCCTGGATGGGATTGCCACCGGACCCGTAGTGGCCAACACTTCCCCTGTCGCGCCGGAGACGACATCGACCGTTCCATCCGTTCCGTCCGTCGCATCTGTTTCATCCTCGCCGCCGGTCGCCATTTCCCCCCAGACTCAAACCGAAAACATGGCGTCTCCCCCAACCGTGTCAGCCGGAGAACCCGCAGTTCAGACCCCGGTGGCGGTTGTTCAGCCGGTTGCGCCGGTGGTCGCCGCGCTGGATTTGTCCGTGCCGCCGATTGAGTCCGGGTTTGTCCAGACGCCTCTGCTTCAGACTCAGGTCACCAGCAGCGCCCCTTTGTTGTCTTCCCCGGTTGTCTCCACGACCGCCACCTCTCCGGTGGTTCATTTCGCTCCAACCGAGACGGCGTTTGGCAAGACCGGGAACGAGGATGTGCTGCTTCATTTTGCCGCTCAGGAGTTTATACAGCACTTCCAGGATATGAGCGTCGGGGCTGTGTTGCAGAGTGTCCGCATCGTCTCTCTGCCCGGGCATGGTCAGTTGGCGTTGAACGGTGGTGCGGTGAACGCCGGTCAGGAATTTTCTGCTGCTGAACTGGACGGGCTGACCTTCCAGCCGGATCCGGACTGGAACGGTTCAGCAGGGTTTGAATGGCTGGCCAGTGACGGGGTGCTTTTTTCAACCACTGCCGCATCGGTCAACCTGACGATTCTGCCGGTCAATGAGGCGCCGGTCCTCACTTCGGCGGCCACCGGGAGTGTCGCGGAAAACGCGCCGGTAGCCACGGTGGTCTACACGGCGAGCGCCACGGATCCGGACGCGGGGGACACCCGGAGTTACTCCCTGGGCGGCACGGACGCGGCGGCGTTTGGCATCAACGCCACCAGCGGAGCGGTGACCCTCAACGCCCCGGCGGATTTCGAGACCAAGGCCGGTTACGCCATCACCGTGATGGCCACCGACGCGGGGACGTTGACCGCCTCCCAGGCTGTGACCATTGCCATCACGGATGTCAATGAAGCCCCGGTCGCCAATGCCGCCCCCTTGACCGCCAACGAGGATCAGACCACCAACGGAACCCTGACCGCCACTTTGTCTGCCGGCACTCCGACCTATGCCCTGGTCAGCGCGGCCAGTCACGGGACCGCGACCCTCACCAATGCCGCCACCGGAGCGTACAGCTATCTGTCCAACGTCGATTTCAATGGCGCCGACAGCTTTACCTTCAAGGTCAATGACGGCACCCTGGATTCCAATGTCGCCACCATCACCGTCACCGTCAATGCGGTGAACGATGCCCCGGTGAATACGGTTCCCACGGCACAGACGGTCAACGAGGATACCAATCTTTCCATTGCCGGATTCTCCATTGCCGATGTGGATGATCTGGGCAATGCCATGCAGATCACTTTGAGCGCCGCCAACGGTTTGCTGACCCTGGCCGCACTCTCCGGCCTGACCTTTGCCAGCGGAGATGGCGTCAGCGATGCCAGCATGGTCTTTGCCGGTGCCAAAAGCGCCATCAACACCGCCATCGCCACCTTGACCTATCGGGGTGCCAGCAATTTTGCCGGTACCGATACCATCACCCTTTTGACCAGCGATCAGGGCAATACCGGCACCGGAGGAGCCATCACGGATACCGATACCGTCACCGTGACCGTGAATCCCATCAATGATGCGCCGGTTTTCTCCTCCCTGGCCACCCAGACGGCGTTTGAAGATACCAGCAAAACCATTACCGGTCTCACGCTCACCGATCCGGATGCGACCACCCTGCAACTCACCCTCAGCGCCACTCTGGGCGTGGTCACTTTGGCTTCCACTACGGGTTTGACCTTTACCACCGGGGATGGGGTCGCCGATGCCAGCATGGTCTTTTCCGGCAGCCTGGCTGATCTTCAGACCGCCCTGGCCAGCCTTGCCTATCTGGGCAACGCCAATGTCAGCGGCAGCGCTGCCATTACTCTGCAGGCCAACGATCTGGGCAACTCCGGTGCCGGAGGAGCCTTGTCCGCCAGTCGCACCATCAATATCACTCTCACGGCGGTCAACGATCCCCCGGCTGGCAGCAATGCCACCCTTACCACACCGGAAAATACCCCTTACACCTTTTCGGCGGCCAATTTCCCGATTACCGACGCCAACGACTATAATTTCTCGTCCGTCACCTGGAGTCGGGTGGATCCGGACAGCAATAATGCAAGTTATGCAGGTGCCCATGAAGTTCAGGTCGGGGATGTGGATGGCGATGGGTTGATCGATCTGGTTTCCGCTGCAAATTCTGCCGGGGATATCGCTTTTTATCGGCAAACGTCGTCGAGGATCTTTACCCCGACCATTTTTCCCCATGGCTCCCCTTACGCCAATACCTTCGGCTATTACGGCTCGGATATGGCGGATTTCAACAGCGATGGCAAACTGGAATACATCTCCGCCGGTCCCAACGGTGTCACCACAAGTCCTGACAATCTTTATCAGTTCACCAACGGCGCATTCACTTTTGTCAAGAATCTCTACCAGTACAGCAACAACACCATTGCCCTGTATGGTTGGGATGCGGTCCATCTGGATCTGAACAAAGATGGCAAGATGGATTTCATCTGGACCGGCGCCAACCATCTGGTGTTGGCCATCAACAATACGGTGGGTACCGCAGCCCCATCTTTTGTCATTTCCCAGTACATGGGGACCACCGCCTATTCCTACAAGATCGCCGCCGGTGACTTCAACCATGACGGCAATATGGATGTGGTCCATACCCAACAGGGGAATGGCACGGTCAATCAATATTTCGGCGATGGAGTCGGCGGTTTTTCCAGTTCCACCTCCATGACCGTCGGCTCCAACGGCTACGATGTGGCCACCGGGGATATCAACGGGGATGGATTCTGCGATGCGGTTTTCGGAACCCTGGCAGGCAATTATTATGTCTCTCTGGGAAGCGCCACAGGTCTGCAGGCGGCTGTCAATTATACCGTGGCTCCGGCAGTGGCCTCCAACACCAATCTGTTGGGGGTCGCCCTTGCAGACATCAACAACGATGGGGTTTTGGATCTGGCCTTTTCCAATACCTCGGCCATCTATGTTCTGACCGGCAACAACAACGGAACCTTCACCTATCTGAATCAGCCGGTCGTCAGCAACGCAGGCTATCCGCTCTATATCGTGGATGTGGATGGGGATGGCTACAAGGATTTCGTCACCTCTGTCTCCGGAGTGGGGGCCAGCGTCTATTTCCAGAACCCGGGCAGCAACTCTCTGGCTGGCGTGGTGGTCTCCACACTTCCCGCCCATGGCACCCTGGCGGTCAATGGCGCTCCACTTGCCGCCGGAGGCGAGGTGACCACCGCCAACCTGGGCCAGATGACCTATACCCCTGCCACCAACGGCTTTGGCACCGGTTATGACGCTTTCACCTTCCAGGTGCGGGATAACGGCGGGGTGGCCAACGGCGGCAACAATCTGGATCCCACACCCAATACCACCACCTTCAATGTCACTTCTGCCGGCAATCATGCCCCGATTGCCCAGGCCGGCACGCTGATGCTCCACGCCGATCAGAGCGTCAATGGCACCATGTCCGCCTCGGACCCGGATGGCAATCCCATCACCTGGTCGCTGGTGACTCAGGCTGTTCATGGCGTCGTGACCATCGTCAATGCCGCCACCGGGAGTTACAGCTATGTTCCGAACGCCAACGAAAGCGGCGCGGACAGCTTTACCTTTCATGTCAGCGATGGCACCTTGACTTCGAATACCGCCACGGTCAGCGTCACCATCGTTCCTCCGGTGCAGGTGAGTTTCGCTGCCGTGGCCAACGCGGATGTGGTGATCAATGGCAGTGATGCCATTCAGGATGCCGCGGATTTCCATGCCAGCCAGTTCATCACCCAGAGCGTTGCCGATGCCTATGCGGTCTCCGACGGTTTGAGCGTCGGGATGAATGATAACGGCTTTTATGCGGCCAACAGTTACCATCCCGGTGTGCAGTTGCTGACCACCAATACCAATGATGGCAATAATGTATTGCGGGTCGGCGGTGTCGGTTCGACTTTTGTGGATGTGACCGATGATCATTACGGTTATCTGCATGTTTTCGCCTCGGCCACGGAAGGGACCGGGACGTTTCACGTCCGTTTGAACTACTCCGATGGCACATCGGTGGACAGTGCCAGCATCACGACTCCGGACTGGTCCGGCACTCTGCTGCACAACACGGAGACGGCGACCTCATATTATCTGATCAACGCCATGGACCGTTGGAATGGGGAAATGTCATTCTGGGAAGCCAGCGGCATGCAAACGGTATTCGGATTCCGTGTGACTGTGGACAGCACCAAGACTCTGACCGGTTTTGATCTGCAGACCGAAGGGCTTACTCCTCTGGTCGGCGGAGTGAATGGCTATCTGCATTATTTCGGGGCAACCCTGGTGCCCTGTCCGACCGGGTTGAGTGATCCATTGGTACTGGACCTCAACGGGGACGGGGTGCATCTGCTTGGCAAGGAGGCGGGGATATTGTTCGACCAGACCGGGGATCATGTTGCCGACCCGACCGGCTGGCTGGATGCCGGGGATGGGCTGTTGGTTCTGGACCGGAACCAGGATGGTCGCATCGACGGCATCGGGGAGGTGGTCTCCAACTGGACCGCTCCGGGAACACAAACCAGTCTGGACTCTCTGGCAACCCTGGATGACAATCATGACGGTCAGATTACCGTCCAGGACGCGGCCTATCATGAGTTGCAGGTCTGGGTGGATCGCTCGCAGGATGGTCACACCGATCCGGGGGAACTTTTTTCCTTGGAGTCATTGGGGATCGCCAGTCTGCATACCCAGCCGGAACAGCTCACCAGCATTTCCAGTCAAGGCAATCTGATCACGGCCACCACCGCCTTCACCCGTACTGACGGCACCAGCGGCACCATGGCCGAGGTTCAGTTCAGCTACTCTGCGGCCATGAATGCGGAAACCGACCGTTTTCAATACGCACCCCCGCAGGAGATGGGAAGCCTGCTGCCGGAACCGGTTACGTTTCCCCAAGAGCGGATGTTTTATCAGGCAACCACCTTTTCCCAGGTGGCTGAGATGTTTCCGGAATCCTTGGGGACAGCTCCGATGGAGCTTCTTCATATGGAGGTTTCCGTGCCGGAACTGTTTCACATGGATTCAGGGTTGCATGCTTCGGGGGAGGAATCCATTGGCGTGTTGCTCAGTGAGTTGCATGTTCATTCGTGACTTCTGGAGCAGCTTTCCAGGCCACTGCCAACGATGATTGACCCTGAGTGTCAAGTTGGTATAGGATGATTCAAATGGAATTGCCGACGTAGCTCAATCGGCAGAGCAACGGATTTGTAATCCGTAGGTTCGGGGTTCGATTCCCCGCGTCGGCTCCAATAAAATCAAACATTTACGGCCACTCGCAAGGTGGCTGTTTTTGTTTGGGGTAACACAGGGGTTACAAGAGAAATAGCTGCCAGGAAATTGTAACGCGCCAAGCAGAATGAGAATTGGCGCCAAGCTGTAAAACGCCATCTCTCTTGACAATAAGTGACGACTCTCTTGATAACGGAATCGGAACTGGCGTAAAAAACTGACG
>JADGAB010000001.1 GCA_015232245.1 Magnetococcales bacterium
GGTTGGCCCTGGGCCTGGCGGCGCTGTTCTTCTCCTCTGCGGGAGCCTTCTTTCTGGTGCTTTGCCGCCTGCCCGGCGTGAGCCTCTGCTCCGGAGGAGGCTTTGCCACCCTGCTGGTCTATCATGTTGATTTTGCCGTCCTGGTCTGGTTTCTGGCCATGGCCGGAGTTTACCTGAGCAGCACCGGACCTGCCGGACGACTGGAGTGGCCCGCGCTGCTGCTTGCCTGGATCGGCGCCTTCGCATTGCTGCTGGCCCCGGCCCAGGGACCGGCCCCCCCGATCCTGGCCAACTACTTTCCGGTGCTGGCCAATCCCCTGTTTCTGGGCGGCATGGCCGCCATGGGCCTGGGGGCCTTGCTGCTGGTGGTCAATCGTCTGCTCCAGGGAGCGGATGCCCTCGGCGTGGTGGTGGCTGCCCTGGCCATGTTGTGCGCCTTGGTGGTCTTCGTTCTCACCGGCGCTCCTCTGGTCGGCTCTCCGCAAACTCCCGAGGCGATGGAAAAGCTCTTCTGGGCCGGGGGGCATCTGCTGCAACATGCCCATGTGTTGTTGCTGGCCTCGTTGTGGTTGTGGCTGCAAGGCCGGGAGAACCCGGAGTTCACCTCGCCGGGTTGGCTCCAGTGGCTGTTCATGCTGGCCCTGCTGCCCTCTCTGGCCGGGATCTTTCTGACCGGCGCTCCACCCGAGGAGTACACCCGTCTGATGCGCTGGACCAGTTGGTGGGTGGTGCCCGGAGTGGCCTGGGTGCTGGCGCGCCAGTGGCGCGCCTCGGGTCTGGGCGAACCCTTTGGGTGGCTCTCCCTGCTGCTTTTGTTGCTGGGGTTGGGCATGGGGGTGGTGGTCCGGGAACAGACCCTGCTGGTGCCGGCCCACTATCATGGGGCGGTGGGGGCGGTGACTCTGGGCTATATGGGATTGACCCGCCGGTTGTTTGTCGAATGGCAGGTGGCCGCGCCCGGATCCCGACTGGATCGCTGGCAACCGCTGCTGTTTGCCGCCGGGGTGGTGCTGCTGGTGGTCGGACTGGCGGTGGCGGGTTTTTCCGGTCTGCCCCGGAAGACTCCGGGCATGGATCATCCCTGGGAAGGGGCCGCCGCCCTGGGGATGGTGCTGGCGGCCATCGGGGGATTGATCTCTGCGGCCAGCAGTCTGTGGTTTGTGGTACGGGCCGTGCCCTTGTGGTGGCGGGTGCAGCACAAGGGCAACCTGGGCCTTTTCGCCATGACCGCCCTTGGTATCGCCGCCATCGCTGCGGTGCTCGAAGGGTGGCCCACCGCAACTCCGCCACCCGCCGTCGTCCCGCCTCCCCGGCAGACCGAACTGGAGCGACGCTTTCAGCAGGGCGTGATCATGCTTCACGCCAAACAGTATGAACACGCCCTGACCAGCTTTCACTGGGTGTTGAAGCAGGCTCCGAAAATGGCCGAGGCCCATGTGAATCTGGGGTTTGCCCTGCTGGGGTTGAACCGGGTCAAGGCGGCGGAGGATTTTTTCCGGGGGGCCATCGAATTGCGACCCTTTCAGGCCAACGCCTATTACGGTCTGGCCCAGACCCTGGAGGTGCGGGGGGAACTGCGGGAGGCATTGGGAGCCATGCGGACCTTCATTCATCTGACCCGCTCGGACGATCCGTTTCTGCCCAGGGCCCGGGCGGCCCTCTGGGAGTGGGAGAGCAGGCTCAAGGGGGCTCCGCAGCAAACCCCGCAGGGGCCACCCAGGGAAACACCCGCCGACAAGCCTCATGGATCTGGATAACCAGCGAGAATAAAGAAATTTTCTTGAAAGTGAGAGGGGATTTTCCTGTTCTTGGGAAGATCGGTCACGGGGTGTCCGGGGTCACCCGGTGGAAGGCTGCGTCGATGTAGTCCACGATGGCGGAGATCTGTTCGGAGGAGAGGATCTCTTTCCAGGCGGGCATGGAGCTTCCTTCCAGGCCCGAGGTGATCACCTGCGTCAGTGAGCGGCGGGTCTGCCCCTGCATGAAGGCGTCATCCGTGAGGTTTCTGGGGTGGGGTTCCAGGAACTGACCGATCCAGTTCTTGCCGGTGCCGTCCGCGGCATGGCAAAAGGCGCAATTCTTCTGGAACAGGCTCTCTCCCAGGCGAACCGTCTCGCTGATTTTCGGGGGCAGGGACGGGGCCTTGTCGTGTCGCGCATAGACCGATGCTCCGGAGACCGCATCCACCTTGGGTTCTTCGCCGGGGGTGAAGCCGGCCCGGGGATAGGAGACCGCCCGGGACTCCCAGACCGGCTCGTCCTTCTCCACCCGTCCCCAGTCGTGACAGGAGATGCAGGCGTTGAGATAGATCCTCTTGCCCCGGCGTTCTTCGGCGGTCAGGGACTCCTCGGGCCGATCCATGGGGATCTCTCCCCGGGCGAAGGGAAAGGCTTCCGCATAGCGTTCATGGTTTTCCCAGCCATTGGCGGGAGTGTGGTAGCGGGTGTTTTCCGCCTTGCGGATCATGAACTCCTCCCGCACGAATCCGGCCACGCTGGCAATCTCCGCGGGGGTGAGAATGGTGACAAACCCCATCATCGCCGTGTGCGGCACGCCCTGGTCAATGGAGGCGATCATCCGTTCCAGTGGCAGGGTGTCCGGATCGGTGGTCACGAAATTTCTGGGTTTGGGATTCAGGTAGGTGGTCGCCAGAGTGCGGGCGTCTCCCGAATAGCCGTGACAGAAATAACAGCGAAAATTGTAGATCTTGCGCCCCTCCTCATGGCGATCTTCGGCCCGAAGCTCCTGCCGGGAGGCGACCAGCAGGAGCAGGGCAACGCCAAGAGCAGACCAAAGGGGCTGCCGGGAGCGAAATTCGTCACTCATTTGCCGGGGGGTTGCTCCGCTGGAGTGGCGGCCTTCTCCGGCGCGGCAGTCTCGGGAAGCTCTCCGGTCAGACCCGGCTTGATGAAGGCGATAAAGACATATTCGGCGATGTTGGCGATCTCCTGCCGGGTGAGCACGGTTTGCCAGGCGGGCATCTCGGAGCGGGGGGTGCCGATGGAGATGACCTCGAACAGATGGGGCCGGTTGAGCTTGTGCCGGGAGGCGGAGTGCTGGAAATTCCTGGGCTTGGGATTGATGAAGGCCGCGCGGGGGCCGTGGCCGTCGCCATCCTTGCCGTGGCAGGTGGCGCAGTTGACCATATAGAACTCCTTGCCCCAGACCGGATCCCCTTCCAGTTGATCCGGCAGGGGATTGAACATGGTCTTGGGATCCAGGGGAGGGGTGGCGTCGTGCTGGTGACCGGTCATGGCATGGTCATGCGCTTCGGCGGCGGGTTGCGCCTCCCCGTTGGGAAACATGAATGCGAAGCGGATGTAATCCACCGTGGACTGAATCTCTTCCTTGGAGAGGCGCTCGTTCCAGGCGGGCATGGCGGTTTCCGACCGGCCATAACGGACCGAAAAGATCATCCGATCCCGGGTAAGCTCTTTTCTGGCCTCATCCGTGGTGAAGTTCCGGGGGGCGGGGGTGAGGCCGCTGCGGGCCCAGACCGCGGTATCTCCCCGATCCCCGTGACAGACCGAACAGTGCCTGGCGAAAATCTGCTGACCCACGGAGTGATCCTTGCCGATGGCGCTGGGCATGAGCCTCTCCCGGATGAAATCGCTCAACGCATCGATCTGGATGGCGGAGATGGTCTCTTTCCAGGCGGGCATGGCGGTTCCCGGACGGCCATCCCGGATGGAGGTGATCACCCGTTCCCGGGTCAAATCCATCATGCCGGACGGATCGGTGAAACGGCGCGGGGGCGGGGACATGCTCTTTCCGAGGGTGGTGTTCCCCTCGCCCTTGAGTCCGTGACAGGTGGCGCAGTATTTTCGGTAGAGTTCCGGAGTGGACATCTCCTTGACCTGGGGGGAGGCGTGGGAATCCAGGCCACCGACAAGAAAAAACAGGATGAACGCTGCAAATATCCGGACTGGTGACATGCCGTCTTTTCTCCAGAGAGGGTTGGATCTTCGAGTTGACGCATGGTACAGGGTGTGCAATAACTGCACCAGGAAGCAACGGCAGCATTGGGAGGATTGTGATGAAATCAGGAGTGATGGTGCGTGTGCTGTGGTGTCTGCTGGCTCTGTCCGGCGCGTTGATCAACGGGGGGTGCGGGGAGTCGAAACAGCCCAAGGTGTTGGATGCGCTTGTTTTTCCCAGTCCTCCGGATGAGGCCCGTTTCCAGTTCGAACGGACGTTCCGCTCCAGCGCCGACGTGGAACCCAAGGACAGGAAGTCCATGGCCATGATGGAAATGCTCACCGGAAACGCCGGACTGGAGGGGGGTACGGGGTTCAGCAAACCCTACGGGATCGCGGTACGCAAGGGGATCGTCTATGTCTCCGACACCATTCATCGCTCGGTGCTGCGCTTTGATCCCGAAAATGGGAATTTCCGGGAGGTGGGCAAGGAGGAACCCGGCGTGCTGGCCAAGCCCATGGGGATCGCCCTGGACAAGGCGGGGAACCTCTATGTGATGGATGCCACCAAGAAGTATGTCATGATCTACAGTCCGGAGGGCAAGTACCTGCGGGCCGTGGGCGGCAAGAACTTCTTTGATCGTCCCTCGGCGGTGGCGGTCAATCCCGAAGGCACCCGGGTCTTTGCCGTGGATACCAGTTCTTCCCAGGGAAAGCCGGAATCTCATCGCATCCGGGTCTTTGATGGTCAGAGTGGGGGACATCTTTACGACATCGGCAAACGGGGCGACGGACAGGGGGAGTTCAACCTGTTGCGGGATGCCAGGGTCTCTCCGGACGGATTGCTGTATGTGGTGGATGGAGGGAATTTCCGCGTTCAGGCATTCACCCAGGAAGGCAAGTTTGTCCGATCCTTCGGAGGGGTGGGGCGGCAATTGGGTCAGTTCGCCCGTCCAAAGGGGATCGCCGTGGACACCGAAGGCAATCTGTACGTCTCCGACGCCTCCCACGGCAACTTCCAGATCTTCAACAAAGATGGGCAACTGCTTCTCTTCGTGGGGGACCGGGGTCCGGAAACCGAACGGGCCAAGTATCTGCTTCCGGCCATGATCGACGTGGATGAGGATGGCCGGGTCTATCTGGTGGATCAGGGATATCGCAAGGTGGATGTCTATCGTCCCGCCGCCCTGGGTGAGAAGGAGGGGTTCCTGGGGCGGGCGTTTGGCAAACTGGAGAACCTGAAGCCGGTCAAGGAGAAAGAGAAAGAGTCGGGCAAGGCCAAGGAGCCTGAGAAGGCCAAGGAGCCTGAGAAGGCCAAGGAACCTGAGAAAGCCAAGGAGCCTGAGAAAGCCAAGGAGCCTGAGAAGGCCAAGGAGCCTGAGAAGGCCAAGGAGCCTGAGAAGGAAGAGAAGAAGGAAGAGAAGAAGGAAGAGAAGAAGGAAGAGAAGAAGGAAGAGAAGAAGGAAGAGAAATAATAGAAAAAAGCCGGTATCTGAACCGGTTTGTCAGGTTTGTGCCGCCATCCGGGAGTCTCTCCCGGATGGCGGCATGCGTTTCAGGAAGTGGCGTCGATCTCCTGATTGATGGCATCCATGTCATCCAGATGGATCGAGATCTTTACCTGGTTGCGACCGTTGCGTTTGGCTTCGTAGAGCAGATCGTCGGCTTTTTTGATCAGATCATCCACCTTGTTGACCTCCGTGGCGGGAATGGTGGCCACCCCGATGCTCACCGTCACTTTCAGATTGTCCACCAACATGGCTTCCACCTGACGACGGAATCGTTCTGCGACAATATAGGCCCCCCGGGGGCTGGTGTCCGGGAGAATCACGCAGAACTCTTCGCCGCCGTACCGGCAGGGGGTGTCCACCTTGCGGAAATGTTCCTTCATGGTGCGGCCAAGGGCCTGCAATACCCGGTCCCCCTGATCGTGGCCGTAAGTGTCGTTGAATTTCTTGAAATGATCCACGTCAAAGAGCAGAAACCCGAGGTAATGATTGTAACGATGGGAGCGTTTGATCTCTTTTTCCAATATCTCCATCAGACCTCGACGGTTGTACAACTGGGTGAGGGCGTCGGTGATGGAGAGTTCCCGCAGTTTGTCCTCCAGTTTCTTTTCGTCGGTGACATCCCGGATCATGATGGAAGTGCCGATGGGGAGTTGATTGGCCGCGTGAATCGTGGCGGCGTGGAGTTTCAACGCCCGATTGTTGAAAACCAGCAGATTGGGCATGTCGTGTCCGCCCTGGGTGACGAACCTGCGCAGATACTCCGGATCGTTCACCAGATTTTCCCACCCGGCGGAACGGATCTGCTCGAAGTCCTTGCCGAGGAGACGTTCCGCGGCGGGATTGACCAGCACCACGTTCTGTTGACCATCGGTGACCACGATCCCTTCCTGGGCGCCGATGATGATGGTGGAGAGCTTGTCCTGTTCCTGTTGCAGTCCGGTGTAGGTCAGAAGCAGTCGGTTGGCCATGTCGTTGAAAGTGATGGTGATCTCACTGATTTCGTCATGTCCGGGGACGTGGACCTGCTCTTCCAGATGCCCACTGGCCACCCGGGCCATGGCCCCCCGGATCTGTCCGAGGGGCTTGATGAGAAATCTCCGGATCATCAGATAGATGAGCAGCAACACAAAGAATATCGCCATGATGGCCACCACCAGGGCCTCTTTCCGGGTGGCTTCGATATCGATTTCCACCTGGGCCAGAGAGGTGGTGATCATCATCACCCCACGGGGATTTTGAGCGTTGCCGTGGCATTTGCCGCACTTTTCGTCCCGTTCGATGGGGGCCAGATAGGTGACTCGATCCTCATCGTTGTGCTCGTGCAGCAGGGTGACGATGCGATTGTTCTTCAAAACGGTCTGCAGATCCGGATTGTCCGGTTCCAGCACCTTGGTGGAGGTTTCATGGTCCCGGGGGGTGAACTCCTCTTCTCCGAGGCGGCGGTTGACATCGCGAATGGTGGTGTTGTCGAGAAAAGCCTCCTGACCGTTGATGCGCAGAATGCGGAAATCCAGCACTTTCGGGTTTTTGCGGATGTCCCGGGTGAATTCCTGGGCGATATGGGCATAGCCGGCCTTCATGATGGTGCGCAGCGCGCTGCTGATGTTGCCGATCATCAGGATCATGGTGCGTTCGTTCTGTGCCAGGATGGTCTCTTTTTGATGGACGACGAAAAAATGAATGAAACCCAGCATCACCAGGGTCACGGCGCTGGCGGTCGAAATGAGCACCCGGGCGCTGATGCTGACAGAGAATCTGGGCCTGGCAATCGGGGGCCGGGATGGGAGAGGTGTGTTCATAGGGTTTCTACTGGTTCCGCTGGGGGTTGGCATGTCGGCAAAAGAACGTCAACGCCACAGCATAGACCATTTTGGAGCGATTGTCATTTTTCTGCAACGCATCCGGGGGATGGATTGGGGCGCGCGGGCGAGCAGATCCGTTGGACGAGGGTGTTTTTGCAAAACTGAAAATTGAGAGTGGATCCGACGCAGCCAGAGCCGGAAAGATACGGAACAGGCGCATGGCCAATAACGAGGAACCATGGCGGTTCCATGCGGTCTCTCCGATGATGCCAATACTGGATATTATTGTAAAGATACAATAAACTCTCTTCCATGCCGACGGGGGACAGGGCAGCGCGGGGATGCAACCTGCGCACACCATGGAGTGGGCCATCCGGCAGACTTTGGCGACAAGGTAAACCCTTACAACAAAACCACGCCGCTTTCCAGTCCACCCTTTTCGTCGAGTTGCAGCCAGCGATATCCGATGCCAGCCACGCTGGAGATGACCTGTCCGGCCCCTTGCACAAAAGCCACAGAGGTGGCCGGAGCCCCCAGAAACCACTGCTCTCCGATCTTAATGAAGTGTTTTCAACAAACCGCAAGCGCTTTTTTATGGCGCGCCAGACTCCTGCCGTCAATCCCGATGTCGCCAGTAACCGTCGTCATGGTGGTGATGTCTGTGTTCTCTCCAATGGCGGTGCCGGGGGGGAGTCGGTTCCGAATGGTAGACGTGCTCTGGATACCCGTGCCAATGGCGGGGCGCGTATCTGTGAGTGACCATCCGCTGGGTTTGTGGTTCTTCCCAGGGTTCTGACCTGTTCATCAGGGCATCGTTCAAGATACCGATTCCGATCTCCAACCCGGTCCCGGCATGGGCCCAGGAAGGAATCGCCAGACAACCGGCCACAACCATTGCCGCAGTCCAATTTTTCATCTGACTCTCCTTCCGGACATTGGATTCATTACAGATTCTTGTAGGGGGGCGTTGGCCGCCCCCCCGGAGAAAGACCGGCCCGGCATTGTCGCCGGGAACCTGGCGTTCATTTCCGGTCTTTAGTGCTTCGTCGGCAACCGACAAACACTATTTCTTGGTGTTGGCATCCTTCGTTTCAGCCGGCGTGGGGGTGACGGCTTTGGTGTCTCCCTTGGCGGCGGCATCGGTTTTGTTCTTGTTCGCCTCCTGCGGGACACTCTTCTTGGCATCCTTGGCATCCGCCGCCACCACTTTGGCATCCTTGGCGGTCTCCTTGGCGGTCTCCTTGGCGGTCTCCTTGGCGGTCTCCTTGGTCTCTTTCGCGTCCGCCACGGTCACACCCTTGCCGTCAGCCGGAGGAGGGGTTTTCTTGTTGTCGGCCTGGGTGGTACCCTTCGCTTCCTGGGCCAGGGCGGGTTTGGCGGCTTCCTGGGCAGAGACCTTTTTCCCTTCGGCCACAGCAGCCACCCGTTGTCCGGCAGTGGCGGTCGGGGATGTCTCGATGCCAGCGATGGCAACACCCGTCATGACAAAAGAAGCCGCCAGCACCGCCACCCGCATTGCAATCTTGTTCATCTTCTTTTCCTTTATGTGATATGGTTCATGTCGTCCAATCGACTCTGATTTTTTGTTCAACCGACTTGTGCATCGGTCTTGCTAACTTGGACGGACCCCGTTTTTGATATTGTCGCCTCTTTTTGAATTTTTTTGCCGATTCTCTCCGGACACCGGAACCAGAGGGGATGGCGGGAGGGGGCTTTCCTTTCCGGAGCGGGTTGGCTAGAATTTCGATTGGCTGCAACCTGCTTTTTTTATTCGCCTTTTTCTTGAAGAGAAGACCCAGTGACCGAAGGTGCGAAAGATTTCCGGGAGCTTTTCCTGCAACAGTGGCAACGTCTGGAGACCCTTGCCCTGCGCCGGTTTACCGATGCCAATCTGGCCGATGAGGCGATGCTCTTTACCCAGGAGGCCATGGCGAAAAACGACTGGGGCCCCTTGCGGGCTTACGAAGGTCGGGCCACCGCCTCGTTTGCCACCTTTTTCACCCAGATCGCCTGGCGCATGCTGGAAGACTTTGCCCGCGCCCGTTTCGGACGGGTTCATGTACCCCAATGGATTGTCGATCAGGGACCGTTTCTGGAGCAGGTCTATCGACTGCTTTGTCTGGAGCGCATGCCGGTGGCCCACGTCATGGAATTCTTGCGCGGCTCCGCGCCGGGAGGGCGCAGCGAGGTGACCATCTGGGCGGCCATCAACGCTGTGCTGAAACGGGCCACCGATTGTGGCAAGTCGTCGGTCTCCGAGGTGGCCACCGAGGACGAATTCCTGGACGATCTGGCCGGACCAGGCGCCACACTGCACCGTCTCTCTCCGGAAGAGATCAAAATGGTGGAGCAGAGGGAAGAGATTCTGCTGGCGGTCCACCGTTTTCTCACCTGTGATGCCCGATCGTCATCGACAGGTTCGGCAGGTCGGGCAGTGCTTTCGAAGATGCATGCCGCTCTTCAGTTGAGCAGCGAGGAGCGTCTGCTGCTCAGGTTGTTGTACCAGGACGGTCTGGATGTGGAGGCCACCGCCCGACTGCTTGGTTTGAATGCCAATCAGGTGTACGGTCGCCAGCGACGCCTGCTGGCCCGCATCCGCAAGGCCATGGAACAGGCCGGATTGGCGGAAACCGTGCAAGCCTTGCTGGTGACGGAAGAAGAGGCGGAATAACGGGCGATATTTTTGACCCTTGTTGCCGTCTATAGAGATGGAATGCTCCTTGTCTGGGCATGACCGGAACCAGGGGGCAGGATTGTTGAACTTCTCAATCTGGGTATTTCATGGTGGGACGATGAATGTTTTGCCAATCCGCAAGTCGCTGGAAAAGGAACCGGGCGAACACCTGTCCGTGCTGCTCACTCTGGCGACCAGGGGCGCAGAGGCAACCGAGGGGGCCTGTCCTGCTCCAGAGAAATTGGCGGCTCTGATCGAGGGGCGTTTGCCATCCGGTCAACGGGCCGGGATGCTGGAACATCTGGACCTTTGTTCCGACTGTTATCGGGCATGGCTGGGAACCGCCGCGTTGCAGCCCCCCCGACAGGTGGGCCAGGTGGTCTTGTTCCGTCGTCCGTTGGTCTGGCCGACATTGGCCGCCCTGGCGCTGGCGGCGGGTCTGTTGCTGGTATGGATGCCCTGGAATCCCTTTGCCCCGGATGTTGCCGGCATGCTCACGCAAGCCTATCAGACCGCTTTGCTCCAGGGTGGGCCACGCACTGCCTTGTCCGACATGCCCCTGGCCCTGTCGGACAAAGGCAAGACCCTGGCGCTTGGTTTTGCCAATACTCAAGACCCTGTTCCGATTCGGCAAGCTTTTGTCACGGGTGTCGCTCTGGGTTGGGAAGAGTTGCATGGTCGCGCGACCCAGGCGACGCCATCCGTGGCCCCGGAGTGGCTGGTTTATCACCATCTGGGCCGCTGGACCATTCTGTTGCAGACCCTGTGTCAGACAACTCCGCCGCCGTCTGTCGATCTTTTGCGTCAACAGGCCCCTCTCGGCGCCGCCCTTGGGGCGCTTCTGGACAGGAGGGAGGCGACCGGCGAGGCCGAAGCGCGCATTCCCCGCCGTGAGTTGGAGTTCTTGAATCAACTGCTCAACACTTCCGCCTCCGCGGAACCGGCCCATCGTCTTTGCCGTCAGATCCGGGAAGCCTGCGCCACCATCACCGAGGGATTGGCGTTGTGAGGTCGGGAAGGATTTGGGCGCTCGGGATTTTTCTGTCGGCGACCCTTTTGCTGGCAGCCGGAGCCTCCATGGCTGAACCGACTACCGGCAGCGATGTTTTTGCCCTTTTGGAAAAAAAATACGGGGTGATCGATCCGCTCACCCATCCTCTGGTGGCCCGCGTCCAAAAAATCTTTGTCCGGGTGCAGGACGCGGCGGACAAACGGGGCAATCGGATGCCTCGACTGAGTGTGCTGAACAGACCGGAGGTTCCCTGGGCCTTTGCTCTGCCGGATGGGAATATCATCCTCTCTTTGGGTGCGGTCCGGTTGTGCTACAGGAGTGTCACCCAGGCGGAAGGGGATACCCGTATCGCCTTTGTTCTCGGCCATGAGCTGGCCCACCTGACCAAAAACGATTTCTGGGAGATGGAGGTCTATCAGGCCATTGCCGGGTCTGGTCAGTCGGGGGACTCCCGTTCCCTGACGGTGCCTGAGGAGCTGCGTCAACGGCAGGCGGTCCTTTGGAACCAGGAGACCGAAGCGGATGATCTGGGGTTTCTGTATGCCGGCATCGCCGGATATCCGGTGCAGACCCTGCTTGTCCATGAGGACAAATCCCGGGAGAATTTCTTCTCTCTGTGGAACCAGCAGGCCAGGGGTGATCCGACTCTGCGCGATCTGCATCCGCCACCCGACAGGCGGGCCGCGTTCTTGCGGGGACGACTGGACCGGTTGACACGATCCATGGCCTTTTTCCGTTTTGGGATGCGTCTGGCGGCGTTGGGCCATTGCGAGCAGGCCATTTTGCTCTTTCGTCATTTTTTGCAGGTTTTTCCCTCTCGGGAGGTTTTCAACAACCTGGGAGCCTGTCATCTGCAGCGGGCGCGGAAGGGGCTGGAAGCCACGGCAACCGGGGGCTCCGCCTACTGGTTGCCGCTCCTGTTCGACGCATCCACTCGCGCGGAAATCCTGACCGCCGGACAGCCGATTCATCTTCGGGAGGAGCCTTTGCCCCTTCCACCGGTTCTGCCCGACAAGACCGGACACGAACTGGAACAGGCGGTGGATTATCTGGAACAGGCCGTGACCATGGATGCCACCTATTTGCCGGCCCGTCTGAATCTGGCCACCGTCCATTTTTATCGGGGAGAGATGTTGAAGGCCCGCAGCGTGGTGAAGGAGGCCCTCCGTCTGGCCCCGAACAGTCGGGATGTGGCGGGTTGGCACGCCTTGATTTTTTTTCTGGACAGCCAGGAAAATGGTCTGGGGGCAGCCGCCCTGCCGTCATTGACCCGTCTGGCCAGTCAGGGGGATGCCCCGGCATCTCTCATCTACAACCATGCGGTCCTGACCAGAGAATTGGGCAAAAACAATCGCTCCAACTGGCGTCGTCTGGCCGCCTTGCTGACCCCTCTGCCGGCCCGCTATGCCCGGATGGCCTGCCAAATGGCCAAGGTCTCCTGTCCGGCTGCGCAGACCAGCCAGGAAAAACGGTTTCCCTGGCCTCTGCCTGTTCAGCCCGGCGCAGACCTCGACACCGGAGCGCGGGAGAAACTCTTTTCCGGTTGGCTTGTCACTCCGCTGGGCTGGCTTGAAGAGAAGCAGCCGGGAATCGCCTATCGGCGGGGAGAGGACCTGGAAGTGCTGGACCGGGATGGCTATGTGGCCATGGTGGTGTTGCGGGGCGGCATCCTGGGAACCACCCAGTTGCTCAAGAAAAAAATGGGCAATCCAACCCATGTCCGTCCCATGGCCGAAGGAGAGCTGTGGAGCTATGGCGATCAATGGGCGGTGCTGGTCCGGGATGGCCGGTTGCGCGAAGCCTGGGTGGTGGGGAACAAACCGTGATTGGCTTTCTGCTGGTTGCCGGGGCCAGGGACCACCCCGCAGCCTCTTGAAGGCGTATTGCGGGGTGGCCTGATCGGTTTAATGGTTGGACAACCCCTTGATCCGTTTAACCTCATTCTCCATTCTTGGCAACAGTATTTTCCTATAGGCCATATAACCAAATATGTTTGGATGCACGGTTCCGGTAAACTCGAGTTCCACGGCCTCGGAGGCGTCCAGCCAGTTGAAGTAGGAGAGGAATTCTCCCTCGGGTCCCTTGGCGCAGATGCCGCCATGGCGGGTGGCCTCCATCATGCCGGCATTATAGATCCAGTTGATCTTTTCTTTTCTGGTACTTCTTGCTTCTTCCGCATTTCCATCGGACACCATCCTCTCGATAGTTCTGTTGAGAGGCTGCAGAATATGTTTGAACGCGCATTGGTACTCTTTATCCGAGAGGTTGCCATGCCCGATGATGCTGAAACGCCCGGCCCGATTGAATATAGAGGAGTTGCAGAATTTCTCTCCGGTTTGATCGTGGGTGGGATCCGGATATTCCGAGATCAACACAGAGGTTGGCTGCAAGCGTGTTCGGATTGCCGAGCGCAACAGGACGAAATTATTTTCCAGCAACTCCATCTTGTCGTTCACGCGATAATCTTTCCAAGAGACGTTCGGACCTGCTTTGTTTATCAATTCTTTCTCGCAGTCATGATCATGCGGCTTGGCAATCAGGTTTTTCAGCACCGGTCCGAAGCCGACGTCGTTGCCACCAATGGAGATCAGCACCAGATCAGGCTTGCGGAGAGATGCGCACTCTCTCTGCTCCGCATTGTATCGGTCTTGTGGACACAAAGCCGCGATGGCATCCTCAAGTTGTGGTTTCAAGGGATGTTTTTTGTCAGGTCGATCGACACCGGCAAATGGAGTTAACAACCCGCCATCTTTATGCTCTCCTCCCTGGACGTTTCCTTCCTCAATGGTCCTGATTTCGGCCCCGGAGCAGGTGAAGTTCAGCATGGTGACTGAAATCTCCTTGTCATCTTCTGACAATATAAAGGCGGCCTGATTGAATCCGGAAAACATGGATCGGTGACAACGCCGATCAAGCCACTGTTCCTCCACCCAGTAACTCTCATTGGCGACCACATAGGCATTGACATCCGGTACACCTTCCCCGGAGCCGAACGAATCTCCCAACGCGACGATGACCAGATCCCTGGGAGTCAGAATTTTTTGATCACTCCCCAGCGTCACCCTGTTTTGATCCATGACCACCAGTTTGACAGGCATGTGCCCTCGGCCCTCTTCGTTCAAGGTCACAGTAATGGTTTTGGGATCACAGGATTCAATGGTTCCTGGGTCAGGCTTGCCATCCACCCACCACTGACAAAGGAGATTTTTCTGTTGCAAGCCCTTGGGCAGTCTGGGCGTCAGGAGGATCTCCCGTTTGCGATCCAGAGGATAATCCTTTTGATAGCTGTGGGAATACGGATTCCAGGTGGTGTCATAGGTCTCTGTGGTGGGAGAGGGATATTTGGTTTTTTGATGGGTCAGGTCACTGGTGATCACCTGTAAATCCTGTCGGTACCGATTCACTTCGTTTTTTGCGAGCATGCGGAATCGATGGACCACCTCCCAATCGATTCCTACAGGTTCAGCCAAGGCATTGCCAAAAGGGAATGCGATTGCCAAGGCGAGAGTTGGCAGTATGTTTTTTGCAGGCATTGCGTTTACTCCAGGCATGGTTGCATAGGACGTTCCAGCAAGAGAATGTGTTCTGTGGCTCCTGCTTGGTATTAACTTATTGTATTTTTATGCAACTGTCAATTCCCGTATTGCATAAAAAACAATTTTTATGAGCCTATGTTATTTAATTCTGGTCTGTGGTTTGCATGCAAGAGCTAGATAAAGTTATGGATTGAATGAGTAAAGCGGTTTTCATGGGAGAAAATGAATTCAGAATGTCTGTCTGGCAAACACTTCAGTAGGGAGTGAAGCGAAGAGTATCTTTTGCCGCAACTCACAAACGGCGCGCCTTGAGAAGAATGACCGGTTCGATTGGAACATCGGCAAAGCCTTTGTAAGTCGCGGTTTTCACGGCGGCGATTTTATCGACGATCTCCATGCCGACCGTGACCAGTCCAAAGACCGCATAGCCGAAAGATTGCGTGGTGTGATCCAGGAACGTATTGTCCACCAGATTGATGAAGAATTGAGATGTGGCGCTGTCCACCGCAGATGTGCGGGCCATGGCCAGGGTGCCGCGTTTGTTCGACAAACCATTATCCGCTTCGTTCTTGATGGGGGTATTGGGGGTTTTTCCGAGCATGTCCTGTGTCAGACCACCGCCCTGAATGACGAAGTTCGGGATGACGCGATGAAAAATCAGGCCGTCATAGAATCCGGAGTCCACATAATTCAAGAAGTTCTGCACGGTGATGGGGGCCTTTTTGGTATCCAGTGCAATCACGATGTCGCCAAGGGATGTGGTCAGGACCACCATGACAGGCATGAGGGTGCTGAGATGATCACCGATCGCGGCGGCGGTTTTTCGCGTCGCATCCGCGCTTACCGCGCCGTCGATCAAGGCGTCTCCTCTGAATCCGAACAGATAACGCATGATCAACACCCCATCGGTCAGGGCGTCGTATTTGCCATTGCCATCGACATCCAAAGTGCATGAACTGTCTGCTGTTGCGTTGACAGAAACAACTGAAAATAATACAAAAAATAAGAATGTCGCAATGCGGTTCAACATGAATTTATTGTGCGATACACCATAAGATTTATATTCGTTTTTTGGCATGGCTTTTTCTCGATTGTTCATGTGGGGATCGATTTTGAGCTTATGCCTCCTTCCGCTTTTTGTAAAGCCATCCGGAATGTGTTTCAGGTGGCATCCTGAGGATGTCCCGCCTCGCATTCAGTGGGGGATATGCGTGATCCAGTTGGAAAACAAGAAAAAATTCGCATTTTTGTTCGCAAGAATGGAAATCCCAAAGATAACATAATTATATAATAAGTAAATAATTGTAACGCCACGAAATAGCACGTTAATAGACTAAAAATACATCACAAGATAAATTAACAAAAGTCAGAAAGAAATTTCATCATCTGTGTGTTGTGACAGGTTGACAAGGCGTGAATTCAAGGTTACGTTTGAATTAAGATGATTAAAAATCAGGAATCGATGAGAAGGTAATCATTTCCTTTAAAATTAGGTATGGTATTCAACAAGCGCTATCCTTGAATAGGAATATAAAGTGCTACCAAATGGATTGACATATATTTATAACAGGTTCTTCTTGAGTCGTTTTGGTGCGCGATGTACAATCTTTGTCACCAATGCGGTTCTTTGTTATGTCTTGCTATTGTTGTTAAATGTGACGCCAGCAACAGGAGCGTCATGCGTTCTGTTTGAGCAGCAGCCGCAGCTGCAATGCTCAGATATTGATGAGACCAAAAACATGCCGATCCGCTCTACTGTAGTGGCTACAAGAATTATTAACGACGAAACGAAGATAAAAGATATTCGTGAGTCCATGTGCTCGCTTTACGATAGGTTGGAGAATCAGAAAACCAAGCTGAACAATCTGCCATACAAACCGTTTCTTCTTGAATTGACAGGAAAAAACGGAAAAACCTGGAGTATGCACATTGGCTGCTTCCAGGATCAAGCAAAAAGCAAAATTGTGTTGCAGGATATTCGAAACCGCCAACCCGACCTGAAAGGCTCGCAAAGGCCTTACCCGTTTCCTGTGTCTCTGGAGATGGTATCCAGAAAAAGAGATGTGGTTGTTGCAAGTCAGCAAGAAGGCGAGGACTCTTATGACAAAATAATTCCAGGGAGATACACCCAGGCAAAAGATGTTATTGATGGCCGAATTGATAAAGAAGTCACTTTTTTTATGGTTGGAGGTAATGAAAGAAAATACACTACTAAAAATGTAGAAAAATATATTTATGATAAATTTGGCAAGGAATCGGTTGATCTTCGGTTTGATAAATCGGACCAGCAGGAAAAAATTGTCGTAAAACTCAAGAGTACACCAATTCTATTGTCTGATTTGTATGCCATGGCCGCTGAAATCACCACGGATTTTCGGAGGAACGGTCTGTCCTGCTCTGAGGCTGTGGTTTTGCGGGGCAACGAAGCTGGCATAAGGATATGTGAGTACAGTGAACGTAAAGAGGACTGTCGATGTTCCGTCAAGTTTCAGCCGTGAGGATGGTCTCCTTGAAAGACTGGCATTGGGTGCTGGTTCTACTGTTGATGGGACCATTTGCCAACGTCAATGCTGGAGATGGTGCCAACAGGATACCTGTTTCTCCACCTTCTGGATTGTTTGACTATCGTTCTCTTGGTTCTTCTGACGGCAAAAAAAATGAACAATACTTTACGTTGCCCAAAGAGCTTGAACTTTTTGGAAACAAGAAATATCTCGAATCACTGTGTGTTAATTTCAATGGTCTCAGTATTGATTGGTCGAGATGGGTGAATTTGTCTGACAAAATTGAAGATGCCGATAAAGGGACCCAATACGAAGGAAAGGTTATGGGGGTATCTATCCTGAGTAAGTATTTTCATGATTTTTTCAGCAGTGATAGTCGTTTCGATGAAGACAAATGTCGTTCCTTGAATAAAGACAACTCTGTGTTTGTTTCCGATAACATAAAAGCATCAATAAAGAATCAACGTCTGTTGCTGCAGTTTTTCAATGGGACAAATCCAAGTAGCCGTTGGATCTCTCTTTGGAGTGTCACACAGTTTGTCAGATGTGTTACCCATAATTATCGAAGGGATGGTTCTATAGAAGAAAGCATTAAGCAATGCAAACTGGAGCCGGAAGACAATGCAGACAATTTCCTGACCAGGGCGTTATACCCAAACGATAATGGAGCGCCTCAATACTTTCTGTCCCGCGCGTTTCTTCCCTACCAGAATCTCTGCGGGGTAAAAATCAATCCCGAAGGAGACCCTGCCAAGGATGATAAAGTTCATAAACAGATCGAGCTTTGTCAGACACCGGAATTGGTTCGTGTGGAGCTTGTGGAGGGTCGTGTCAACAATATTAAAATTAGTAGAATAAATAATAATAAAGATAATAAAGATAATAAAGATGGTGCTGCCGTTAAAGATAATAAAGCAAGGTTGAACTCTGGCACGTTATTTGATTTTCTTGGTTCAAAAATACCTGAACCTTACACGGCAACCACGCGAATCGAAGGGGCACGTGGTTTTTTTAAAGGGTTATGTAAAAAAGATTATTCTGATGATGAGGTAGAAAAAAACTATAAAATATACTCGATAATCGTAAAAGAATTTAAAGACATAACGGTTGACAATGATGTTATTACGAAAATAATAAAAAAGGCGCTTTATAATGATAAAAAGCCTGACAAGAAAGATTTTGCAGATTTTTGTCATGTTGTGGGAATGATGCTGGATGATGATATGTTTGAAAAGACCAATAATATTTATTGTGCATTAGTCAATAACGGCTTGGTCGAGCCTGATGAAGCAATGGATCAATTCTGTGCCAGGTTTAACCCTGCAAAGGACGCCATTTCGTTAAAACTTGAGAATATTTTGAAGCCTCTCAAGGGTGAGGAACCGCTCACCAGGTTGGAATTGGATCGGGCCTTGGTGAGAGCAAGTGATTTGCCTGGCATCCACATTGAAGGGACATTGAAGCCCCCTGCTGATGCTGAAAATAAACAGGAAAGAGATACAACTGATTTGGATGTGGATTGGACGCTCCAACGATGGAATTTTGCTGTCGGGAGAGATAATTTTGGCAATAAATCTCTTGGGCCGAAAATGACGTGGTATCGGCTTGATCTGAACTATGTGCTTACTCCTGGAGATGTGATTTCCTGGCTGTTTGTCAATACATCAACGAAATCCCAACTGCGCTACAATCAATTGGATTACCGCCTTCCTTTTGGCGATCATGGCTGGTTTGGTCGTATCGGTTCGACCATTGACAAGGCCAATCTTGGTGGCATTTATCAAGAATACGATGTCAATACAAAGAATATATCTTGGGAAGTTGCTCTGGGGTATTCTCTCCAGCGTGATCGACACATGAAAATGATCTTTGAGGGCGGATTGCATTCTGGAGACGCCAATTCGACACTGTTGGGAGCCAACTTCACTCACGATAAGGTAACCAACGGATTTGTCAAATTGGATGTTGAACATCATCGTTTGATTCAAGAGCTTGGCACAACCCAGGACACGGAAATTCCCGGTACTGAAGATCTTGTGCTTACCATGAAGGTCGCGCACGGATTGAGGTGGAACAACCACTTTACAGTGGCCAATGATACCAGTTCCTCACGTCCTGACGCAGGCCCGGATTACTCCCAATTAAGAATGACACTTAAAGGAATGCGTGAATTCCAAAAAATATCAGGCGATCCGGGTCGGTTTAGCATGGGTGACCTGGTCAACAGTATTTTGCCAACCACGACTACACGTTTATACGCATCAGGAGAAGTTGCGGGACAGTTGAGTTCTCAGCCATTGCTTTCGTCGGAAGAGATGAGTTTCGGAGGGAGAATGTTTGGTTCCTCCTATGATACAGGAACGATCGCTGGAGACAATGCGATCGCTTTTAAAGGAGAAATTGGTTACAAATGGTTGAATGGCTATATAATCGGTACAGAAATTGTTGATAGGCCGCCTGTTGACCATTATGAGTTGGCACCATTCGGATTCATGGAATCCGCGCTTGCATGGAACAGAGATTCACGTGACAAGGAATTGAATATCGACTACAAAAATCTTAATGACGGTGGAGTTGGTCTGCGGTTTAAACTGCAGCCGGAATATTTCAGAAAATTATTAGGCGAGAATAAAACATTCAAAGTTCCATTCATACACCAATTTTCCGCAGAAGGTACATACGCCTGGCCCATGGGAGGAAAAAACAGTTCCAGTGAAGTCCATGACAGAGTGTTTCGTTTTGGGCTTATGTTGCAAGCGTATATTCCCGAATGGCATTGATCTGGAGCAGAATCACATGAGAGATTTCTCCTTAATGTCGAACAGAAAAACAGCCAAGGTCGACGAGCCTTTTTTCCATGGTCGCACCTTGAAAGCGCTGACCATTCTCCTCGGCTTGGGGTATGGGTTTGGGATTGTGGAACAGTGCCATGCCATGCCTTTGGATGGCCAGGTGGTCTCCGGTGCCGCGACTCTGGTCCAATCGAAAAATACTCTGAATGTGGAACAGTCCAGCGGACGGGCGCTTATTGACTGGCAGTCGTTTGGCATTGGCAGTGGGGAGAAGGTCAACTTCAAGCAGCCAACCGCCGATTCTATTACTGTCAATCGGGTGTTGGGTTATGATTTTTCTTCGATCAGCGGTTCCTTGACCGCCAACGGCAGAGTGGTGCTGGTCAATCCCCATGGAGTGATCTTTCAGGACGGCGCCCAAGTCGATGTGGGTGGGTTGACCGCCACCACACGGTGGATCACCAAAGATGATTTTGATGCGGGTCGCTTGAGTTTCAATGCGCTCGATGGCGCCGATGGCATGGTGATCAATCGAGGTGTCATTGCTCTTGCGCCTGGTGGTGCTGTTGTTCTGGCCGCATCTCATGTGGAAAATACCGGAGTGATCAAGGCCAATCTGGGACGGGTTGCTCTGGGGGCCGGGGATGCCTTCACCCTTAATTTCGATGGAGACCGGTTGTTGAGCTTTGCTGCTCCAGCCTCTTCCAGAGTTGGCAAGGCGTTGGAGGTTATCAATAAAGGGACCATTCAGGCAAATGGCGGATCTGTTCTGCTGACCACCAACGCCGCAGAAGCGGTGGTCAATTCGGTGGTGAGTATTGGCGGCAGAGTGGAGGCCCACGCTGTCGATTTTCAGGATGGTCGGATTATTCTTCATGCTGGCAGTGGTGCTGCCACCGTGTCTGGAACGCTCGATGCGTCCGGATCGACCAAAGGTCAGAAAGGTGGGAATATCCAGGTGTTGGGGAATCAGGTCCAACTTACGGAATCCGCACACCTGGATGCCTCTGGAAATGCCGGAGGTGGAACCATTCTGATCGGTGGTGATCAACATGGTGATAATCCTGATATTCAGAATGCCAGACAAACCATGGTTGACAAGGGCGCCACCATTGCAGCCAATGCCACTCACAATGGTGATGGGGGACGGGTTGTTGTCTGGTCGGATGAAAAATCCGGCTTTTATGGGAAAATCTCGGCGCGTGGCGGTGAAAATTCTGGCAATGGTGGCTTTGTCGAAACATCCAGCAAAAAATTGCTGGAATTCAACGGACAGGTGGATGCCGTCGCTCCCAGAGGCAGACCAGGAACATTGCTGCTGGATCCCTCGGATATTACCGTGGTTACAGCAGGAGCGAACTCCACTACAGCAAACGTGGACCAGTTTGCCGATGCGGATGGGGCCGGAGGATCAAAAATTGCTCCCGCTACACTGTCTGGCGCGAATGCAAACATACAATTGCAGGCCACCAACGATATTATTTTTAATGACCCCATTTCGCTCAATCCAGGATTCAGCCTGACAGTCCAGGCAGGCAGACATATCAGCGTCAACAACTCCATCACCACCAGCAATGCGGCAATCCATCTGGAAGCGGATTCTCCTCATTCATCTGTTGGTGCGGCCAACGGAATTGGTACGTTGACCATTGCTGCGACTGGCTCTTTGAGCACAAGTGGTGGCAATGTCACCTTGATTGGTGCCGATTTTTCCATTCTTGGTGCCATTAATGCTGGCGCGGGAAATGTGACGATTGCCTCTTCCCGGTCAGGTGCGGCAGGCGATATTACCATCGGTTCCGGTATTGTGTCGCTTGCGGAACTGCAAAAAATCACGTCAACCGGTACGGTATCCATTGGCAAAGCCACGACCAAAGGTACGGATGGCGCCGGAACCGGCGCAGTGACGCTGCAAGGCAGTTCGATCACCGTGGATGCAACATCCCTGGATTTAAGCGGACAAAATTTTGCTCTCAAACTGGATCCGTCCTCTGCAATCAATCTGGGCAGTTTGACCATCGCGACAAACGCCGGACTTACGTTCAACGCCTCGACAACCATGACCGGAGCGCTGACCGTCAACACCCATGGAGGTGATATCACCTTCAACAATTCATTGGATGGCACCCAAAGCGTCACCCTGACCGCCGGAGGCGGCAATGTCACCTTTGCGGACCATGTGGGCAGTACCATACGTCTGGGTGATCTGACCATCAAAAGCGCAAATAATGTCACTGCAGCGGATATCAAGTCGGCCTTTTTGACCCAGGAGAATGGCTCCGGCGCAACGACCATTAATGGTGTTGTGGATGCCAGTCTGGCAGTCAGCATAACAGCCAACAACGGGATTACCCTTGGGTCAGCAGTGACCATGAAAGGGGATCTGACTTTGATCACCACTGGAGGGAACATCAGCCTTAATACTCTGGATGGCAACCAGAATGTCACCCTTACCGCCGGAACCGGCAATGTGACGATGACCGGCAATGTGGGCAGTACCACGCCTGTTGGCAATCTGACGATCAACAGTGCTCATAATGTCACGGCGGCGGGAGTCAGGGCGGCGAGTTTAAGGCAAACGACCGGCAGTGGTACAACGACATTCAATGGTGTCGTGGATTCCAGTGGAGCGGTGAATCTTGCCGCCGATGGCGGGATCACCTTCGGGGCGGCAATGAGCATGAATGGACCCAGCGTTCTGGTCACTGCGGGAACCGCTATCAATTTCAATGGTACTGTGAACGGCAGCCAGAGTCTTACCTTGACCGCCGGGGGCGGCAATGTGACTTTTGCTGCCGATGCGGGAGGAACTGCGCGTTTGGGTGATCTGACCATCATCAGTGCGCAAAATGTCACGACGGCAGGGATTAAGGCCGCCACGGTAACACAAAATGCCGGAACCGGAACCACAACGTTCAATGGTATTGTAGACGCTGACAGTACGGTGAGCATCACCACAAATAATGATGTCACTTTTGGTTCGCCGATGACCATGAAGGGTCCACTTAGCGTGAAGACCTCTGGAGGTGGCGGAAACATCAATTTCAACAGCACTCTGGATGGCGCGCAGAACTTTACCTTGACGGCAGGGACAGGCAACATCCATTTTGTTGGCGCGGTGGGTTCCATTACACCGCCCGTGACAGGCACCATTGTCAGCGCAAAGGATGTCACAGTCGATTCCACGTTAAGAATGAGCTCGCTGACCCAATCGGCGGGTACCGGGACCACCCTTTTTTCGGATGCCATAACGCTTACAACCGGTGGATTGAATCTGACCGGAAAGAATTTTACCTTTAACGGTACAGTAAATACGTTGACGGCAGCACAGGGTGGTACGGTGACCATTGCCAACTCGGGTCTGTTGACCATCAACAAAAACATGAGTCTGGATGGTACGTTTACGCAAAACGGTTCCGGGTTGGTGGCTCTTGGAGGGAATATCACCACCACCAATGATCCCATATCTATTGCCAGAGATGTGACCCTGACTGGTAATATCTTTCTCTCCACCGGCGGGAACGGGCCTGGAAACATCAACTTTGCCGGCACAATCGATGGCGGGGATGTGAACAGTCTGACACTCTTCTCCGGGGATGGAACAGTGACCCTTGGCGGCAGGATCGGTGGCACAACAAAACTGAGCGCTTTGACGATCAATGGGACGACGGGCACGGGCGTCATTTCTTTGGGCGATATCGGCGGCGCCTCAGCAGGGGTGACCGGAAGCACGACAGTCGGCAATGCCAAGACCACCGAAATTACGCTCACGGGAAGCAGTTACAAAACCACCGACGCACAAACTTACGCGGGTCCGGTTGCATTAGGCAATAATGTGACCATGGATACCACAGGTGCGGTAGCTGGTGTCGGTGTGGTGACATTCACAGCAACAATCAACTCGAAAGCGTCCGAAAATCGCTCTTTGACTATCGCATCCGGCGACAGTGCCACCACGATTCAAGGGGTGATTGGCAACACCACCAGACTGAGCGCCTTGACGATCAATGGCACGGGTGGCAATGGCATGATCACCTTGAACAGTATCGGCGGTGCGCTTCCAGGGATAACAGGCGCCATGGTGCTTGGCAACGATACCACCACTGGAATTGCGCTGAAAGGAACGACCTACAAGACCAGCGGGTCACAGCAATATATGGGCGCGATCACCCTGGGTGCGGATACCTTGTTTGATACCTTCGCAGCGCCTGCGGGGACGGGAACGGTAAAATTCAACTCAACCATCAAATCGGACGGGAGTACAGGTCGCTCTTTGAGTGTCGTCTCGAACGATAGCCCAGTGACATTCGCGGGAGACATTGGCGGTGAAACCAATGGGATCTATCGGTTCAACATTGATAATGGCCGTGGGGATGTGACGCTGCATAATGTCCGTCTGGTATATTCCGGCACGAACAAGCCGCAACTCAACATTCATAATAATAGCGCTCCTGGAAGCAAAATCATTATTGGCAGCACAATCAACCTGAGTGCCGTCAATAATTCAGGCGGAACAGTTGATTTTGGTCAATCGGATATTGTTCCGGAAAATCCAGGTTCGACACTGGAAATCAATACCAGCGGCAGCATCGGTGGGGATGTGAAGCTTGGAAAGGTCACTCGTAATAGTTCTGGAGCCTATTTTGATGGTTTTACGGTTAATATGAATGGGGCAGATTCGAAAAGTTCCGGAACCCTGACCATCAATCAAGGCGCCATTTCCGTGGATGGCGACTCGGGAACGCGGGTACAGATTGTCGGCAACATACTGGCAACTAAAGATCTGGTCATTGAGACCAATCCTGCCTCCAGCAATACGCTGAACTCTGGTACAATCGATCTAAGCAAAGCTGGTTTCAATGGCAACTCCTCCACAGTCACGCTGAGAACTTCCGGGGCTGACGACAAAGATGTGGCACACAGTCATGTGGCGGGGAGTGTGCTTTTGGGGGTTGTCGGGAGTGCAAATCAGCCCCTGGGGCCTGTCCGGAGCAGTACCGAAATGCATAGCGCCCTCACTGTGGATGTGAGAGGAGCAACATCCGGGACTGCAATATCCGGGACTTTGACGTTGTATGGGGATGTCTGGCTTAATAATGATCTTGATTTCACGAGAGCGGATAAGGTAGTATTGAGTGCACCAGAGATTAAAGATTCGCTTCCTGAGATCACGATTGACACCTATGATAACACGATAGCGGGAGGGAGCGCAGGACGTGTTCGTTTTTCCCCATCCGGGAGTATCGATGGTTCTCGCTCCCTGCGCATCAACGCCTGGGCAGATGCTGCCAACACAGGCGGAAATGTTGATTTGCCGTCCATTGGTAAGACAACACCGCTGACCGGCTTGACGGTTGATGGAGGGACAGTCACTTTGAATGGCAACATTTCCACCGATAAAGGCCATGTCACTTTTCATCAGCGATCAGGAGATTCCGCCGTAATAAAAATGGGTGAGCATTTTTATCTGCCTGAATCTAAATCTGAGCCGGAGATATCCACTGCTCCGGTTTTCAGAATCGTCACTCACGGAGGGAATATCTCTTTTCAAAAACTGATCGCCCAGAATGACAAACCTTCGGCGATGGACAAGAATTATTTGAATGTTGAGTTGTTGGCCGGGGAATCCGGTACAACACGTCAAACCAAGCGTGACGGAGGTACAATCACCGGCGACCTGGATGTCTGGAACGCCACTCTGACCGGTTCTGGCGGGGCGTTGACCGGACAGATTCACAGAGCGTTTGGGGAATTCAAGTATCCGAATCTCAGAGGCTGGGCTGCGGCACAAACCATCTTCGCATCCCCGACGCTTGGGAAAAGCTATATTTTCACCTTTAATGGGATACCGGTACCAGGATACGGCAAGCCCCAGGGCCCCACGAATGGTTATGACAACCTCACCCGTGGATCGGTGGATAATATACCCAACAGGACTTCGAATAAAGATTGGATGTTGGATTCGTCGAAAAATCCTGCGCTATATAGCGATATGGTGAAATGGAAAGATGAATATGAACAGAAGCAATTACGGGTAGTTAAAGAGTTTAAAACAGAAAGGGTTAATTATAAAAAATATTTAGATAGTTTTATGAAAGCTATGAAGAAAAATAATAATCATGCGATAGTTGTTGGTGTTGGGACGGGTATAAGTAAGGAGGAAAATGGTGGATTTTATTTGGAGCCGTTAAGGAAAGGGCCGGAATATAATGCGTGTATTGTCGGGAAGGCTCTTTCTAATATAGGTTATCACGTGTTAAGATTGATAACTCATGAGTCAAAAGATGGTGCGGATACTTGTTTGGACAAAAATGAAAAGCATTTCAATTTGCCTACATGGCAAAATTTCCTGGAAGCGGTTAAAGCATTCTCGGAAGCATCGAGTAAAAGTGGGAAGGTACAGAAACTAATTATTTATTTTTCTGGGCATGGGATTTTACATGAAGGTCATGGCTATTTGGTGGCGTACGATGCTGGAATCAAGACGATGCAGAATGTGGTCTCTTTGGAGCAAATCAAGAAGGTATTAGAATTACCATTCGAGAATAAAACAGAAGGACGGCCTAGTGTTATGCTTATGCATGATTCGTGCTATCCTGCCGATATGTCTCTCGTGGATAAGACGGAGTGCAAGGAAAAGTTTGATCCAGCATCAGAAGTCTTGGACTCCTCTGGTGCATTCATGTCAATTACAACTACCTATCCGTTTGTTGGAATATCCAAAAAGAAAAAGGAATTTAAACCATCTGTTTCTCTATCAAGCTTGATAGAAACAAAGGATATGAATAATAACGAGCTTGTTAAAGGGGCTGAAGAATCAACAAGTACTTTCTTTTCTGAGCTTTTTGTGAAAGCATTAACAAAGCAAGCGGAGAATTCAGGGCCGGTAGGTGTATCTAGGATTTATGAATTAATACGTGAAGGATTTAATGGAAAGATAGAGATTGAGTCGGTCGATGAGAAGCAAAATTTGTCGTTACAGTTTTTTGAGTTTGAGCCTAAATTTGGGTTTGTTTCAAAAGACAAGGATGTGTGCACTGAAAGGAAGAGAGCGAATTTCTTTATGACGCCAAGATAACCTCTTGTAAGGCAGAAACAAATATCAGTTTGTCAATATAGAATCCTTGGAGGTAACTATGAAAAAGAAAAATGGTGTTGTTATTTTTTTTCTGGTAACTTTTTTTCCTGTTACTGTAATATCTGGTGAAGTATATAGAGGCAATGTTTTGTGTTATTCGTCTTGCAAGAGAGTCGAAAATAATATAATTTCTTGTGCCAATCCTGCGGCGACTCTAACAGAGGAACAGATGAATCAGTATGGGTTGGTATATGTTCCAAATACAGAAGCTCCAACCGTTGGTGATCAAACAGACAGGAATAAATGGCAAGGGTCTAAATAATAATTGCATTCTGCTGATAGTAAATTTTATAACTATAGTTTAATGTTCTATGTAATATATCTCAAGCAAGCAAGGAGGTATGTAATGCTATGACGGGTAGTGATACAAGCCAACAAGACAGTATGAGCAGGTTTCAATTGGTTTCAGTAGAAAACGCTGCAAAGTTTAGTTTTGTTATGACAAGCACAATCGCTGCGGCGTCCGGACTTAAATATTATCATGTATATTTTTATTACCATAAGATACCATTCCTTAATCTTAATCTTTCTCTTCACGAAATTCTTTTTAAAGCGTCAATTCTTGCATTTGATAATATCAAAGACCTGGATTGGAAATGGATACTGATAAGTGTTATTGTTACAGTATTGTCAGGGTTTCCTTTGTTGCCGGAGATATTTGTTAAAAACAGAGGGGTAAGAGAAATAATATCAATTATAATTCCATGTATTGTTTTATATTCTTGGTTTCATGTTGGAGAAATTATAATTAAAAATGGTGAGCAAAATGCTTTGAGGCGTTATGTGCATGAGATTGTTTTGAGAAACACAAGTTTGCCTAAGGTTGTTTTTGAAGGTTCACTGGAAGATATCTCTGGAGAAGGAGGTCAGAAAGTAAATTTAAAAAATAATTGTTATTTTTTGTTGCATCAGGATTCGACCAGTATATACTTAATGCTTGATCCTGTAATAAATAACAAAGAGTGGGAATATGATATTGGTGTAAGCGCTGAAGATGTTGGCAGGCTTGGCGAAAGAAGTAGGAAATTATGTGAAGAAAGTTGTAATTACAAGGACACTTCGGAGTGTATCGATGAGAAATTTGAAGAATTGTGGTCGAAAAATAGATATGAATTGTATAAAAAGAAATATAACGACTACATGACTATTGAGAACGATGCAAGAATCATTCAAACGAAGATTAAAATAACTCAAATTCCAATCAGGAATTTGAATTATTTACATATTTCGCCAATAGGAACACCACTTGGGCAAGGGTGTAAAACAGCTAAACGTTTATAAATCTTTTTGAAAGTTTCTTGGCTGATCAGTGCCCTGCATAAATCTTTTGGCTTGAGATGGGCTTTCGTTTCATGGAATACCCACCATGCTGGCCTTGCAGGAATTGAGGCTATTTGGAGGTGTCACTCTCTGATCCCAGCCATGCACACCACCTGGTTGATGTGCAAGGCCATCAAAATCCCGACTCGCGGATCAAAACCGCCAGCATGGAGCGCGCCACCCGGTCCGCCAGGCTGCGGGCCGGACCGCTCATGACCAGGGTGCCGCGCTGCTGGACAAGAATTGTGGCATCCTGGTCAATCCCTTCCAGAGTGATGCGATAGAGCGCCTGTTCGGGAAGGCGCTGGTCGTGGATATCGCGTACCGGGATTTCCCCGCCGTGACTGGCGGCCAATAGCGGATCCGCCAGATGGCGGACGTTGCTTTTGTCCAGGGTGGTCACAAGACAGTCGATGGCGGAGGCGTCCGGATTGTCGGGATGAAAACGGGCGGATTGCCCCTGGACTACCCGGGCCAGATCCACCTCGGTCAGATAGGCGTGCATGACCGGAGGGCCAATGGCCAGAACCCCTCCCAGTCTCTCCCGATTGGAGAGCCATTGTCCGGGTTGCAGATCCGGCGTCAGATCCACCACCCGACCGGAAAACGGCGCCGTGATGCGATTTCTGGCCGCTTCCTGTTCCAGGCCCACCCCTTCGGTAATGGCGGTTTCCAGCTCCTGATGCAGCACCTGGCTGCGTCCCAGCAGCAAAGGATCCACACCAACCCCGGCCCATTCCCATTCCAGCATCTGGCGTCGTTTGGCGTTCTGACGACGACGATGGTCGAGATCCGGATTTTCCAGTTCGAACAACAGTTCTCCGGCGGCGACGGTTTGACCTTCGGCGACTTTCAGCGCTTTCAATCGCCCCGGACTGGACGCGAAAAGGGCGGCGTGACCCTGACCGTGCAGCATGGCCGGCGCGGTGATCCGGGTATTCCAGGGAACGAACAGAATCAACAGGGCGATCATCCCCACCCCGGCCCAGATGCGGGCGCGTCCTCCCCGCATGAACTCATGACGTCGCATCCACCATACTCCCAGTTCCTGGCCGATGGGCATCAGAATGAACCAGACGATCTCGACCCCAAAGAGAAAGATCCCTACCGCCTTGATGAAAAAATGATACACAAAAACCGCGATTCCCAGAAACAGAACCAGCCGGTAGAGCCAGGTGGCGAAGGCAAACAGGATCAAACCGATCCGACGCCCCCATGGAAAGGATTCCGGAGGAGGCTCTCCCGGCCTGAAGAGTTGTTCACGCAGCCACCATCGGGCCAAAGCCCCGGCGCGCTGGTGGAGATTATGGATATCCAGATGGTCCGCCAGCAGATAATAGCCGTCGAAGCGCAAGAACGGCGAGATGTTGATCAGAATTGTGGAGAAAAAGGTCGTGGTGCTCAGCAAAAAGGCCATGCCTCGACCCATGCCATCCGGGAGCAGATTCCAGGCCAGCAGGGCCAGGATGGCCACCATCATTTCGGCGGTCACTCCGGCGGCGGCCACGGCGAAACGCTTTTTCGGGTCGGCCAGTTTCCACGCTTCGGTGGTATCGGTGAACAGCACCGGCCAGAGCACCAGAAACGCGATCCCCATGGTCGGCACCCGACAACCGTGACGCCTGGCGGTCAGGGCATGACCCAACTCGTGGATCACCTTGACCACAGACAAGGTGATGCCATACCAGATCATCCCCTCCCAGGTCAGGGTCAACAGCAGGGAGTGGACAAACAGCTCCCATTGACGCAACAACAGAATCGCGCCGATGACAAAAGCGCCACTCATGAAATAAAACGTCTGGCGGCTGTATAAAAAAGAGACCCAGGGCAGCGCCGCCGCCAGAAAGGCGTCCGGTCGCACCAAAGGAATGCGAAAGTAGAGATAATGGTGCAACAGCCAGGTGGTCCACTGGTGGCGGCTCTTTTCGGCCCGGAGCACCAGTCGGGCGGTATCCTGGGGGGTGATGCTCCGCGACAGTTGATGGGTGCTGAGAAAACGGGCCACCGCCTCGATATCTTGTCGGGAGAGACGCAGGGTGGTCTCCTGCGTCAGACAGGCGAGGATCTCTTCCGGGTTGCCCAGGGACCAGCGGGCGAGGATTTCGAACGCGGCCCGATCCACCCGGTGGAATTGATGACGCGCCGGGTCGTGCAGGGTCCAGGAGGGAGCGCCGTCTGCGGCCAGAGGCCCCGGGAACAGGATCAGATCCTCCCGCAGGGGCGGCAGGGGCAACGCCTCCATCAGATTCCCAGCCACTGCCGCATCACGGCCAGGGGACGGCGCATCAGCCAGTAGGCCAGCGAGACCCGGGAGCCGTCGATGCGCAGGGTGCCTTTCAGACCCACCCTGGGAGAGTCCCGGCCCGGATCGACGCTGGCCCGCAGACGGTAGGCGTAGGCCCCGTCCGGGCGCTGCACAGCCTCGTAGGCCAGATGCCGCAATCGGCCTGACACCGGATGCAGAGGATCGATGTTCAAAAACAGCGTGACCGGCGCCGCCGATGCGAGGGTGATCAGATCGCCCACCGCCAGCCAGGCTTCCACTTCGGTTTCGTCCTCCATGGCGATGGTCATCACCCGTTCGCCGGTGACCACCGGACGACCGATCCAATCATAGGGATCGTTGAAAATGGCCACCCCGGCCCGGGGCGATTTGATCTGAATCCGGGCCAGCAGATCCCGCAGATAGTCCACCTCCTGACGGCGCTCCTCGATCCGTCCGGCCAGGATGGCCATCTGGGTTTTGCTCTTGACATCCAGGATCGCCTGTTGCGCGGTTTGACGGTATTCCGCCTCCACGGTCTCCAAAGTTTTGAGGGCGACCTCCAGCTTGCCACGCAGAGTGGTGTCATCGAGATTGAAAATCGGCTGACCCGGCGCCACGGTTTCGTTGGGACGCACCTGAAACTGATCCACCACCCCATCCATAGGGGCGCGCACCACAGCCGGATCCATCGCCACCATCTCGGCAGGCGCCAGCACCGACAGCTTGACCGGCACCATCAGAATCCCTGCCAGGATCAACAGCAGCAGGAGGGGTCTGGCACGCTTGCGCACCGACAGGCCTCTTTTCCAGGAGACCGGCACCTGCTGACAGACCATCACCATGGCTCCGGTTTCGGCCAGATGGGCCAGAAAAATCCGTTCCATCTCTGTCCAGTCATCCTCTCCGGGGCGGGTCAGCAGCATCAGGCCGCATCTGTCCCTGTTGCTGCCCGGACGCAGGACCACCAGCCAGCCATGTTCCGGCAGCCACTCGGCCCAGCCCGACTGCAGGGAGTCGGGAAGACGGGCGGCGTTCCAGGAGGTTCCTTCCGGTGTGGAATCCTGGTTGAGCAGCGGAAAAATCTTCTCCAACCATTGGATGAAAGGGGCATCCCGTTGGGGTTCCGTCACTCCGGACATGGCCATCACTCGACCGGTTTCGTTCCACAGGACGGCTTGACGATAGGGCACGAGCAGATGGGTTTCGTTGACCAGGATGTAACGGGTTTCCGCCAGGGAGACGGATTGTCGCAGACGCTGTTGCAGATGGATCAGCAGGGCCAGAGGGTTGGGGGTGGAGGGTTCGTTCATGGTGGCGGTGCGGGAGGGGTGATCTCGGCCTTGCCGCTCATGCCGGCGATCAGTTCCGGAAACTGCCCCACCACTTCGCCGATCACCTTCACCGACTGGCTCACCGGATCCACCCGCGCCCCGACCCGCGCCACCTTGACCGGATAATGACGCCCGGTTTCATCGATGACCACCTGGAACGGGGTTCCCTGTCCCAGCCAGGCGAGCCAGCGGGAGGGGACGATCAACTCCAACTCCAGCATCTGGTCGTCGAGGATTTCCAGAATCGGCTGGCCGGTCTGGACAAACTGCTGTTCCCGGACTTTCTGCTCCACCACCCGACCGGAGAATGTGGCGGATACGGTGCACTTGTTCAGCGTGGTGGACATGACGTTGACTTCGGCGCGGCTCTCTCCCGCCTTGCTCTCCGAAAGGGAGAGATCCAGGGCGCCGACGGATTTCAGTTCCAGCAGACGGCGATTGGTGGCCAGATTCTTTTCCGCTCCGTTGTAGACCGCCCGGGCCTTTTCCAACTGGGATTTCTGGATGGCACAATCGAGCAGGATTAGGGTGTCGCCTTTCTTGAAGCGCTCCCCTTCCCGAAACGGGAGTTTTTCCACCTTGGCCGCCACCTCGGCAGAGAGCGTGGTGAACTGGCGCGGCACCAACTGGGCGCGGATGGCGTTGGGCATGGCGGCCAGTCCCGTGGGTGACGGGAGAGGTTCCGCGGCCTGGAGAGGCTGGATCGTCAGCAAGAGAGCGACGACCAGACCTCGTGCCGGTCCGATCGGAAAGCGTTGCCAGAAAGATGCGGCACTCATTTCTTGGCAGGGGGCTTGGGTGACGGGGGCGGTTCTTTCTGTTGTGTCTGCGCGTCATCCATGGTCAACCGGTCCATGCCGATGGAGATTCTTTCCGTCAGGGTGGGCAGATCCATGCGGGAGACATCTCCAAGATCCATGTCGATGCCCAGAGTGGCATGCAGTCGGCCCAGGGCGTTGTGCATCTCGGCCAGCGACAGGAAGAGTTTCAGACGGTTGAGGATCTCTTTGGACTGGGCGTCGATCAACTCCAACAGGCTGGCGGCATCCTGTTTCTGCCGGTTGACCACCTGCTGATGGATCCGTTGGGAGACATCGTAACGCATCTGCGCCCGGCTGAACTGGTTTTTGGTATATTCGAACTGCCGGTTGGCGATATGGATCTGGGCCAGAATCGCCATGCGCAGGGCCAGACGCCGGGCATGGGCCAGTTCCAGACCGGTATCGGCCAGACTCATCTGGGATGGCGCGGTGAGCAGATTGAAGAGATTGAAGGAGACTTTGGCCCCGGCGTCGCTCCAGGCTTTGTCCACCAGAAACGAGTTGCTGTCATATTGCCGTCCCAGATTGAAGGAGATTCCCGGCAGCAAACGGGCCACGGCCTTGCGGGTTTCGTCCATGGCGATGCGGGTTTGCAGGGCGCTTTCCCGCAGATCGGCGTTGAAAAAGAGTGCGGTCTCTTCCATCCGTTCCATGGGCATGGTCCAGGTGGGCACCTTCAGTTGGGCCTCCCTGGGCAGGGCCAGTTGCAGCGGGGTGCCGGGGGGAAGGTTGATCATGGCGGTCAACTCCACCTGGGCGGAACCGAGTTCCATCTCCACGGCTTCCAACTGGGCCAGGTGTTCCAGCAGGTTTTGCTGGAATTGCAGGGCGTCCAGAGGCGCCCGCACTCCCTCTTTTTCCGCCTGACGGGCAGAGGCCAGGGCCGATTCCACCAGGGCGATGCTCTTCTTGACATCCTGTTGCAGCAGTTGCGCGGAGGCGGCGCGCCAGAACCTGCCCCGCACATCCTGAACCAGTTGCTGGGCGATCTTGCGTTGCCGCTCCCGGGCGATGAGAATCCGGTTGGCCTCCTGATGGGCGGTGAAATAGCCCACCCCCAGATCCAGGATGTTCCAGGAGAGGGTGAGATCCTCGGTGATCCGGTCCCGGTCCTGGGAGGTGGAAGGGACCGTGGAGGGGGTGCCCGCCGGCAGGGTCATGCTGGTGGATGCTCCATGATTGGAGCGTCCCGCGTAGCCCGCCGAGGTGACCAGTTTGGGCAGCATGTCGAAGGATGTGACCGTGAGTTGCTGATTGGCCTGCATCTCTTCCAGGCTCTTGACCCGCTGCTCCAGGTTGAAGCGCATGGTGCGGGCAATGGCTTCGGGCAGGGTCAGGGGATGATCGAGTTTCTCCTGGGAGAACATCTTCTGCCGGTCGGACTGGATCTGTTGATCGAGTTCCGGTTTGGTCAGGGGTTCCGGGCGGATGGCGCAGCCTCCGGCGAGCAGGGCGGCGACCAGGAGCATCGACGGCCAGACATGTCTGGAAGCGATCCGGTCAGAATTTTCGGCGGTCACGGGCATGAGCGTGATTCCATGGTTCGAGGTTGATATTCGATTCTTATCGGTGGAAACGGGCCTGGACAATAGCGTCACGTGATCGGGTTGTGGCCGGTCAGCAGTTTGACCAGGGCCAGGCTTTTGGCCAGCACTCCCTCCTGCCCGGCGGAGCGCAGTTGGGCGGTGAAGGCGGGTTTGCCCATGGCTTTGGCCACCGCCCGCTCCTGACCCGGGGCATGGTCCGGATGGAGGTGAGTTTTCTTCTGACCTGGGGCAAAGCTCTTTTCTTGCGTGCGAGGTTTGCCTCCCAGAAAGATCTTGAACTTCGTGGTGACTTCTTTGCCGTTTTTGTCTTGGGCCTTTACCGAGATCTCAATGGTTTGGTTCTTGCTGCCGAGTGGGGGGGTGCCTTCGAACCTGCCTGTGGCGACGTTGAACTTGAGCCAAGGGGGCAGAGGCTTTCCTTCGCCAGCCATGATGCTCAAGGTGGGTTTTTCGCCCTGGAAGGTGTCCTGGGGAATGGTGAAACTGAATTGTTTTCCACTGATTGCCGTTTGATCTGGAATGGTTTTATTGAGCTTCAGATAAGTGGTTTCACTGCTCTTGCCGGTATCCTTGGCGACATCGGCGGTTTTGGTTTCGGTGGTCGCGGTTTTGGTGTCCGAGGTGCTCTTTGTTTCGCTGCTCTTGCCGGTTATGGTGGCGATGGCGGCCAGTTGATTAGAATTAAGTGTTTTCTGGACGAGTGAAGTCAAAGTTTGATCTGGTGTTGTTGAGGCTTTGTTCAATACGTCTGATGCGGCTGTGAACTGTGTGGTTGTTGACATGGCCGTTTCTTGAGATACGCCGTTGACTAACAACGTCTTCACCAAACCTTGGTCGAAAAAATCACTTGGTATAAAGCCAACTCCTACAACATTCTCTGTAGACGCCTTTGCTCCTCCGTCAGAGTTCTTCAATGGGGATGTTGTCAATGTCCCGCTTGTGATCGTTGTCGAACCTGAATAAGTGTTGGTTGTTGTCAGGGGGCTGATTGAAAAAGAGCTGATGGAGGTAATAGGCGGGTTTGTGAACACGGAATTAAATGCGTCACCAGTGATTCCGTCCTTTCCTGAAAAGGTTAAACCCACTGGGGGGGTATTGTTGAAGAACTCATCGCTTGATGTAAGCGAATTTTTCGGGGTTTTGGATGCGAGGAAGGCTGCCTCGAAATTATCACTTGATTGGTTTGTAATTCTTAATTGTGGGGCAACTGGATCGTATGTATAAACAGTAAAGAACGATGAATCTTTGGCTATGTTACCTGCTTTTGCTGTAATGTACAGGGTGCCCTTTGATGACAATGATGTGCTTAGATCGGTAAAAGTGGCTACACCATGGACGGCTTTGATTAGAGTTGTTCCGAACAAAACAGAATTCGTTGACGATGTGTCTCTAATTGTTACTTCTATGTATCCGTTATAGTCATAAACGTCTCCATTTGGTTGATAGCATGTAACGATAGGCTGCTTTTTAAAGAGTTTAGAAACATTTTCATACTCTGGGGACTGTGTGAATGCTATATAACTGAATGTGGGGCTTTTTTTGACCGCGACTGAAGTGTTCTCCGTGCTGGTCAACCCGTCTGACGAGGCCGTCAAGGTGAGGGTTTCGGGCGAGGATGTCCAAAGGTCGGTGAACGTGGCGACACCATTGATGAAGATTGCCGTGGTTGGTCCGTTCAGGATGTTCTTGTCATCTTTCAGGGTTGCGGTTCCTTGTTTTGAGGTATCGACCAGGTTGTTGTTATCTGTTGCCGCGACTTGCACCGTGAAGCGGTTGCCTGTGCTCACTGTGGGAAGAGGCGGCAGCAGCACCAGTTTGCTGGCAGGGTTGGCGGTATCTTTCTGCATCGTCAGCGTCGCGGATGTGGTGATCGAAGTTTGGAACTGATCGTAGGCAAAGGCCTTGATCGTGATGGGGCCTGCAGGCAAAACGCCTTGCCCGGTCCATGTCTTCACAGGGGTGGACAAGGTAAGGTAGAAGTACTGATTATCTGTAGTATATGCAAACTGGTACGTATAGTTGTCATCCTTCAACTCCACCCCATCCTGATCCATCACCTTGACCTTCAGAGTCACCACCTGGTTGAGCGTCGCAAACAGCGGGGTGTCCTCGGTGAAGACCAGTTTGTTCTTGGCCGTGGAGAGGGTGAGAATGGTGTTGGAGGCGTTGCTGGTCACATTTTCGTCCGTTCCCTGACCGTCCTCATAGCTCGCTTTGACCGTGACCTCATGGCCCACATCGTCGGGGGAGAGGGTATAGGAGGCGCGGGTTTCAAGGAATATCTCTTTGCCATCTCTTTGCCATTGATATTTAATACTACTCAACATACCATCCACATCTGTCACTTTATCAACGGTCAGTGTATCCCCTTGCCGGGCGTTGATCATGCCCCGCGCATCGCTTGATGTGTTGACGATGGTGACTACACCGGGATCGTTGACATTGGCAATATTCTCGGTGACCGGCACATAATTGATAGAGTACGGTGTCTGTCCGCCTCTTTTGTTGTTCTTTTCCTTAACACTGCCGAGATCGACTGTGACCCTGGATTCCGCTCCGTTCACCCCAGTGGTCGAAAACCCGCCTGCGTATGTATCATCGATGGCAAACAGAAAAACCGGACTTTTGTTCTCATTGTAATTGAGCACCGGAAGAAAACGTATCTTGCTGGTTGCGGCAACAATCAGGCAGCCATCGCCCGGGTTGCCAATATTGGACCAATTGTTACCGTCGCTGGAGTATTGCCATCTGCCAATGGAGTTGTCAGTCCTGATCTCAAGACTGTACGCGTCATTATAAATAGCCACCCCACGCAAACTGGCGCCTTGATCGGCATCCAGAACATATCGTCCAACCAAGTCACTGATGGTCGCGCCAGATGGATTTGGGGTGTCCTCCATGGTCACCGGAAGTGAGACACCTCCATAAGTGTTATTCCATTCCTCGGTCAGATCGGCTTGATTCCAGCTTGGGGCGGTGTTGGGATTGGTAACCGTGAAACTCTTGGCGGTTGCATTGGCGGCCACGATGTTGCCAGCCAGATCCTTCACCTGATTCGCCGCAATCCCGATGGTGTAGGTGCCATAATCATCGCCATCCCAACTGCCTCCCGGCGCGGTGGCGGTGTAGGTCACCGTGTTGCCGGAGACCGTATAGCCGCTGATGGTCAGGGTATTGGATTTGGGGTCGGTGACCGTCACATTGCTTGTGTCAAAAGTGGTGGTGTCGATTCCTGCGCCGGTGTCCGCATAGGTCACGGCAAAGGTGAAAGAGGAACCGGTCGGCCCGGCCAGTTTGTCCCGCGTCACAGTGGCGGTGGGGGCGACGCCATCCACTTTGGCTTTGGAGTTGTGGGTCAGATTATAGGTGAGGATGGCATTGTCGATGACGCCGCTCGCATCCCGAATGGTGGCGTTGGTCAGCGTGATGCCGTTGGCGGTCACGTCGATGCCGTTGCCATCAAGATCGGAGTCTTGCACCGTGTAGTTGAACAAAAGCTTGGCAGAATCGCTGCCGCTGACATAGGTGGAGATGCGGTCATCCGTGCCGATCTTGAGCTTGAGCGTCGGTATGCCGGTGACGGTCACGGCCTGATCGAAGTTGACGGTGATGTTGATCGTATCCCCGGCCTTGCAGGTGGTGTTGCCGTTGCGGGTGCCATCGTCGATGGAAACGCCGGTGATGTTGGCGACCGAATTGATGGCAATGGTCCGGGTGTCGCTGCTGGATGCTCCGTTTTTGTCCGTGAGCGTGAACGTTACTGTGCGATCTGCCGTGTTCGGCGTTTTCGAGGCGTTCTCATAACCAATCGCCCGCACAGCTTCTTGCACGATGGCATTGGTGGCGTTTTCGTTGAATTGGACCATCAAGACTTGATTGTTGTTCTTCTCAAACCAGGATGTGCCTCCATTGAATTTTATGATCTTGCCAACAGTTATGCTGTTGTATTGGATTTCATTATCGGAGTCTTGTTTTGTTAGCCATGTAAAATTATTGATAGGATTTAATCGCAAAAAATCAGTTATATCATTGTTCGAGGTGATTTGCACCTTCAAGGTGCCGCCGTTCCAGTCGTTGTCGCCATCCACATCGTTGATCATCGCCGCCGCATCGATGGGGAGGAAGTCGTTTGATTGCTCTGTATAGGTCAGGGTGGCGTCGTTGATGGAGAGCGTCGGAGCGTCGTTGACCGCCGTCACCGAGGTGGTGAGCTCTTTGGCCTCAAGGGAGATGGCCGAGGAGCCGCCCTTGTTTTTGGTGGGGATCATCGCCCGGGATTCTTCGGCGTTGGTGCTGGAAAAGCCGTAGTTATAGGAGCTGTCCAGGGCAAGCAGGGTCAGGGGGGTCGGGATGCCGTTGAAGTTGGCAGTCGGCAGAAAACGTATCCTGCTGTCGGCAGCAATGGCCAGGGATCCGAACGCATCATCCACGCTGCCCACATCGGCCCAGTGGCTGCCGTTGTCGCTGGAATATTGCCATTTCCCTTCGGTGGCGCTGTTGGCGGTATTGCCGACGATGGCGACACCTTTCAGGGTGTCTCCTTCGTCGGCATCGACAAACCGCGCCTCGAAGAGATTTTTCACCGTCTCGCCGATTGGGGCTGTGGTGTCTTCCGCGATGTCGGCCAGGTTGGCGTTTGCCTGCAAGGAGGGGGCGTGGGTGAAGTTGACCATCAGGTCGAAGCGGCTGCGCTCGACCGACACGGGGTTCCCAGCCAGATCGGTCAGGTTGGGTTGGATCTCGGCAGTATAAAAGCCCGCATCGCTATCATCCCAGCTCCCCCCCGGAGCCTCGCAGGTATAGCTGACCTGGACCTTGGTGCCGTTGTTGCCATTGACTTTGAAGTCAGTGACCTTCAAGGGATTGCCGGGATCGCTTCCCCATATGCGCACATTGTTGGTACTGAAGGTCGAGGTGTCGATTCCCGAGCCGTTGTCGTCCTGGTAATTCACCACCAGCTCGAAGCTGTTGCCGGAGGGGTTGGTAAAGATTTGTTTCTGCGGATAGGGCTCTGGCCCGACCCCATCCACCGTGGCGTTGGCGTTGTTCACCAGGGCATAGGTCAAGGTCGCGTTGTCGGCTGTGCCGGTTGCGTCCTGAATCGTGGCGTTGGTCAGCGTGATGCCGTTGGCGGTCGCGTCGATGCCGTTGGTATCGTTGTCCGTGTCCTGCGCCGTGTAGGTGAAGACCAGCGATTTGCTGCCGCTGCCACTGGCGTAGGTGGCGGTTCTGGCCACCCCGCCCACATTGAGCGCCAGGGTGGGGGTGCCGGTGATGTTCACTGCCTGATCGAAACTGGCGGTGACGCTGATGATGTCCCCGGCCTTGTAGGTGGTGTTGTCAACACGGGTGCCGTTGGCAATGGCAACGCTGGTGATGTCGGCCACGGTATTGATGATGATCCGGCGCTCTGCGCGAATATAATCACTATTTCCAAGGTCAAAAACAACCACAAAGGCATGAGTGCTGGTGCGGTTATCGTCGCGATCCATATCCAACGCAAAGGGAGTGTTCGATGTGTTGCGAAATACCAATGAACGGACCAATTCTTGGACAATGGCATTGGTGGCATTGGCATTGAAGGTGGTATAGATTACTCTGCTATCATGTCCGTCGAACAAACCAATCGACTGATTTTTGTAAAGAAGAACGTCTTTGTCAATAGTGAAGTTTCCTGAGGACAGGAGGCCCACTTGATCTCCGGCCAAAAGTTGGTCAACCGTGTAGTTGTAATTACTGTAAGTATCGCGTATTCCTGTGATCATTTTGCGACCGTTCCAGTAGGCGTCGCCGTCCACATTGTTCACGATGGCCGTTGGTTGGATCAGTATATCTCCGCTGTTTTCGGTATAGGTCAGGGTGTTTTCGTTGATGGTCAACGTGGGTTTGTCGTTGACCGCCTTGACCGTGATGGTGAAGGTCTGGGTCGCGCTTTGATCGACGCCACCGTTGGCCGTGCCTCCGTCATCGCTGATTTTTACCGTGACCGTGGCCGCGCCGTTGGCATCGGCAGCCGGGGTGTAGGTAAGCTTGCCTGTGGCATCGATGGCCGGCTGGCTGGAAAAGAGGGCGATGTTGTCATTGGTGACGGTGAAACTCAACGTCTGGGCGCTTTCGTTGGTCGCCCCCTTGCCGATGTCCGTGGCCCAACCGGTGACGCTCTGGGCGCCCGCGTCTTCGTTCACGGTCTGATCCGCGCCCTTGGTGAAAACGGGAACATCGTTGACCGAAGTGATCGAGGTGGTGACATCCCGGGCTGTGGCGGCGATGGCCGTGCTGCCCCCTGTGGTGGTGGTGTTGACCGTCACCCGGCTCTCGCCAGAGGCGGTGGTGGAGAAACCAGAAGTATAGGTGTTGTCCAGGGCACGCAGGCTCAGGGGAGACGGGGTACCGTTGTAGTCGGCGACCGGCAGAAAACGCACCTTGCTGGCAGCCGCGATGGCCAGTGCCGTGGTGCCATCACTCACGGTTCCCACATCCGCCCAGTTGGCGCCATCGCTGGAATATTGCCATTTCCCGGTCGTGGTGCTGGCGGTGTTGCCGACGATGGCCACACCGGTAAACGACGCCCCGTTGTCGGCATCGGTGAACAGGTTGCCAAACAGATTGGCAATCGTCTCTCCGGGGTTGGAGGCCGCATCCTCCGCGATGGCCGCAAGAGCGGCATTGCCGCTCAAGGAGGGGGCGGTGTTGTAGAATACGGCAAAGCTTTTGGCGCTGCTGTTGGCCGCCACCGCGTTGCCGGCCAGATCCTTGACCTGACTTGCGGCGATGCCGATGGTGTAGGTTCCGCTATCTCCGAGATCCCAACTGCCCCCGGGAGCGGTTACGGTATAGGTGGCCGTGGCGCCGCTGACGGTGACACCGCTCACGGTCAGGGTCGAGGAGTCGGGACCGGTGACGGTCACATCATTGGTATCGATGCTGGCGGTATCGAGGCCAGACCCTCCGGTGTCGGCATAGGTGACATCAAACGTGAACGATGTGCCCGTGGGTGGGATCAGATCGGCCCGCACCGGTGTTGCCGCCGTGGGCGCGAGGCCATCCACCTTGGCGTTTGTGTTGTTCACCAGGGCATAGGTGAGGGTGGCGTCATCCACCGTGCCGCTGGCATCCCGAACGGTGGCCGAGGAGATGGTGATGCCGTTGGCGGTGGCATCCACGCCGTTGGTGTCGGTGTCCGTGCTCTGCACCGTGTAATTGAAAACCAATGATGTGCCGCCGCTGCCGCTGGCATAGGTGGCGGTACGGGTGACGCCGCCCACATCGAGCGCCAGGGTGGGGGTGCCGGTGACGTTCACCGCCTGATCGAAACTGGCGGTGACGCCGATGGTGTCCCCTGCCTTGTAGGTGGTGTTGCCGTTGCGGGTGCCGTTGGCAATGGCAACGCCGGAGATGTCCGCCACCGAATTGACCGCGATGGTCCGGGTGTCGGTGGCGATGGTGTTGCCACTGTCGGCCAGCGTGATCGTGACCGTGCGGTTGGTGGTGCCGGGAGTCTCCGAGGTGCTGCGATAGGCGATGGCGCGTACCGCATCCTGGACAATGCTGTCCGTGGCGTTGCCGTTGAAGGTGATGGTCAGAAGCGCCCCATTGGTCACCACCCCGTCGTTGGCTGTGCCGCTGTTCTCGGAGATGGTCCCGACCGAGGTGCCGCTGTAGCGCAAATCGCTGCCGACCAGCGTGAAATTGCCGGATGTGAGGATGCTCAACTCATCGGCGGCCTCGTTGTTGGTGGTGATCTGGGCCTTGAGGGTGCCGCCGTTCCAGTCGGCGTTTCCGTCCACATCGCTGGCGGTGGCTGCGGCGTCGATGGCCGTGGTTGCGGCGTTTTCCGTATAGGACAGGGTGGTGTCGGCGATGGAGAGCACCGGATTGTCGTTGATCGGGGAGACGGTGATGGTGAAGGTCTGGGAAGCGCTTTGGTTGACCCCGCTGTTGGTCGTGCCGCCGTCATCGCTCAAATAAACCGTCACCGTGGCCGAGCCATTGGCGTCGGCAGCCGAGGTATAGGTGAGTTTGCCTGTGGCATCGATGGCAGGCTGGCTGGCAAAGAGGGCGTTGTTGTCATTGGTGACGGTGAAGCTCAACGTCTGGGAGCTTTCGTCGGTCGCTCCCTTGCCCAGGCCCGTGGCCCAGCCGGTGACGCTCTGGGCGCCCGCGTCTTCGTTCACGGTCTGGTCCGCGCCCTTGGTGAAGAGGGGAGCATCGTTGACGGACGTGACCGACGTGGTGACATCCCGGGCCGTGGCGGCAATGGCCGTGCTGCCCCCTGTGGTGGTGGTATCCACCGTGACCCGTGTTTCGCCTGAACTTGTGGTGGAGAAACCGGCGGTGTAGGTATCGTCCAAGGCTCTCAGGGTCAAGGCGGTCGGGGTGCCGTTGTAGTCGGCGACCGGGAGAAAACGCACCTTGCTGCCCGCCGCAATGGCCAGGGCATTGGCGCTGTCGTTCACCGTGCCGATGGCAAACCAATGGGTGGCGTCACTGGAGTATTGCCATTGGCCTTCCGTGGCGCTGTTGGCGCTGTTGCCGGTGATGGCCGCTCCGCCAAAGGCGTTGACCGTATCGCTGTCGGCGAACTTGCTGGCAAACAGATTGGTGATCGTCTCCCCGACTGGCGTGGCGGCATCTTCCGCGATGGCGGTCAGGGAGGCATTGCCGCTTAAGGTGGGGGCGTGGTTGAAATCCGTCAGAAAACTCTTGGCGCTGGTATTGGCTGTCACGGCATTGCCGGCCAGATCTTGCACCTGATTGGCGGCAATCCCGATGGTATAGGTTCCCTCGTCATCGATGCTCCAACCGCCCCCCGGCGGGGTCACGGTATAGGTCACGGTGTTGCCGCTGGCCGAGACACCGCTGATGGTCAGAAGATTGGAGGAGGGATCCGTGACCGTCACATCACTGGTATCGAAGGTGGTGGTGTCGATGCCCAGGCCGGTATCCGCGTAGGTGATGGCGAAGGTGAATGAATTGCCCGTCGGATTGCTGAAATCGGCCCGCACCGGTGTTGCCGCCGTGGGCGCGAGGCCATCCACCTTGGCGTTTGTGTTGTTCACCAGGGCATAGGTGAGGGTGGCGTCATCCACCGTGCCGCTGGCATCCCGAACGGTGGCCGAGGAGATGGTGATGCCGTTGGCGGTGGCATCCACGCCGTTGGTGTCGGTGTCCGTGCTCTGCACCGTGTAATTGAAAACCAATGATGTGCCGCCGCTGCCGCTGGCATAGGTGGCGGTACGGGTGACGCCGCCCACATCGAGCGCCAGGGTGGGGGTGCCGGTGACGTTCACCGCCTGATCGAAACTGGCGGTGACGCCGATGGTGTCCCCTGCCTTGTAGGTGGTGTTGCCGTTGCGGGTGCCGTTGGCAATGGCAACGCCGGAGATGTCCGCCACCGAATTGACCGCGATGGTCCGGGTGTCGGTGGCGATGGTGTTGCCACTGTCGGCCAGCGTGATCGTGACCGTGCGGTTGGTGGTGCCGGGAGTCTCCGAGGTGCTGCGATAGGCGATGGCGCGTACCGCATCCTGGACAATGCTGTCCGTGGCGTTGCCGTTGAAGGTGATGGTCAGAAGCGCCCCATTGGTCACCACCCCGTCGTTGGCTGTGCCGCTGTTCTCGGAGATGGTCCCGACCGAGGTGCCGCTGTAGCGCAAATCGCTGCCGACCAGCGTGAAATTGCCGGATGTGAGGATGCTCAACTCATCGGCGGCCTCGTTGTTGGTGGTGATCTGGGCCTTGAGGGTGCCGCCGTTCCAGTCGGAATCCGCATCCACATCGTTGGCTGTGGCCGCCGCATCGATGGCTGTGGCCGTGGCGTTTTCCGTATAGGTCAGGGTGGTGTCGCTGATGGAGAGGGTCGGGGTGTCGTTGACCGCAGCAAAGTTGACCGAAAACTGGGTCGAACCGGTGGAATAGGCCGTGGACCCCCCGTTTGCGGAGGCGTTGCCGGTCTGGACCGTGTTGAAGGTCGAGGCGGTGCCGCTGGTCTGGTCCCATCTTTGGAAGGTGAAGTCCGCGGTGCCATACCAGTCGGCGGTGGGCACGAAACGGACGTAGGACGAACTGCCCAGCAGCAGGGCGGAATTGCCGGAAACCGTGCCAAAGGCGGTCCAGTTGCTGTCATCGGTGGAGAACTGCCATGTTCCCGTGCCTGTGGTGGTGGTCACTGCCAAGCCGCTTGAGGCTCCGGCGTCCACATCCCCGGTGGTGAGGGCGGGCAGAATGGCGGTGGAAATCTGTCGGCTGGCGCTGGTCAGATCCTCGGCGGTATTCAAGGTGTACGGCCCCCCGGAGAGGGTGGGGGCGTCGTTGACCGCATTGACCGTGATGGTGAAGGTCTGGGAGGCGCTGGTATCCGCGCCAAAACCGAGATTGGTGCCGCCGTCGTCATGGATCCGCACGGTCACTGTGGCCGACCCGTTGGCATCGGCGGCGGGAGTGTAGGTGAGGTTGCCTGTGGCGTCGATGGCCGGTTGGGCGGAAAAGAGGCCGTTGTTGTCGTTGGAAACCAGGAAATCCAAGGCTTGGCCGTTTTCATCCGCCGGTCCCTTGCTCAAGGCTGTGGCCCAGGTGTTGACGGTCTGGGCTCCGGCGTCTTCGTTGACGGTCTGGTCGCCACCCTTGGTGAAGGATGGGGCGTCGTTGAGAGCGGTGACGGTCACATTCAACGTGTCGTCATCGGTGCCGGCGTTGCCGTCATCGGTCTGCAGACGGATGGTGGCTGTGCCGTTGAAATCCCCGGTCGGCGTGAAGGTGAGCGCCCCAAGGGCGGTGTTGACCGCGCTCAACGTGCCGGAGAAGACCAGCGACGCATCGTTGCTGCCATCCCCGGTGGTGAAATTCAAACCGGTCGTGCCCACGGAGACCGTGCCGTTGGTCACGGTCAGGGTGACGGTCTGATTGTCGTTGTTGGCGTCCGCAATGGAAATGCCGGTGATGGCGTTGCCCGAGGTGTCCTCCCGGAACGAAGGAGTGGAGGGAAGGGTGTTGACTGGCGCGCTGGCGACCGGTGTCGTGGTGTAGCTGAACCAGGTGAAGGCGATATCATCCGTGTAGGAGGTGGCGCCCGGTGTGAAGCGTACCTGAAAGGAGGAGAGCGGATCGTTGAAGCCGCTGCCCAGATCGGTGGTGGTGAGGGTCGTGGTATCGACCGTGGTGGCGCTGTTGGCCACGACATTGGAGGTGACGGTGCCCCCGGCGGCCAGTGTCCCCACTACAGTGACATTGGCGTAGACGCTGCCATGGAAGCCATGCTGGAACTCGGTCAAGCGCACTCCGGTCAGGGTGAAACTGCTGGTGGAGGCGACCTGCCAGTAATAGACCGTGGCGTCATCGCCAATGATCGCAGAATCGAAATAGGCCCCATCGGAATACGGGGTGAGGTCGAGGGATCCACCGCCGACAACTCCGCCGGAAACCGTGAACGTGCTGTCACTCAGCGTCGCGCCGTTATCCGTGTAACTGGCCAGGCTGCCGTAATCGACCAGCGTGTTGCGGTAGGAGGCGATCCCCTCGGAGGTGATGAATACCGGAGTATCGATGTGTCCCGATGCGACCTCCAGATGCCAATCCCCCTTCAGGGCAGCCGGACCGGTGGCATTGTCGCTGGCCGCCACGTCCGCGCCGGTGCGTTCCGCCAGGGTCTGAATGAATGTCTGACCATCCGCTCCCTTGGCCACATCACAGCCATAGATGAGCAGATCCCCGTCACTGTTCAAGGCCTGACCGATCCGTGCCAGTTCCGTCCGGATGCTCGGATCAGACAGAGTGGCCGTGGTCACCATGTCGTTGCCCACATGCAGACTCGCCTCGGAACCGTGGGAGACCAGATGAATGGCATCATACCCGCCATGGGTTTGCGCCCATTGGGCCATTTGGCTCAGGCCGCTCACCCCGCTTTGCAGCAACTCCACCCCGACTCCGGGTCGGACGCTCTCTGCAAGCTTTTGATAATCGCTTGCCGAGGTGTCGATGAACACCACCTCTTTTTTGCCATTGTCCAGGGAGGGATCCACGTCCCTGACATGCACAGGAAGCGCCGCCGCTGGAATCGGCTGGATGACAGTTGCATCGGTGGGAGAGTCCGCGTCATGGGAATCCGTTCCTGCCAGAAGGGCCCCATCGAACATGGCTCGGGGTTCCAATGCCTCCATGCGCAGACGGGAACCCCATGATCGATGCGTGTCCGGCTGGATTGACCGGGGAGCAAGAAACGCCTGGTACAGTCGTTTCAGCAACGCTTTGTGGGTAGGCTGTATTGGATCCATATAACTCTCTTTAAAGTGTAGATATGGATATTTGATATTTATCAAATATCAGATGTTGATGAAATTTATATTTTATGACGCCTGGATGGTTTGGATTTTTTCAGTATATTGCATCAATAGGCCACCTGGCAAGCGCATTTTTATATAGTCAGGAATATATGTTCTAAAAAATATCTATATAAATCATCATATTGTATTGGACAGCCAACTGAATAACATGTTTTTGGTGTTTAATTGAGGTGTTTTTTTATGGTCTGAGTCTTTAGCAAGTAGACACCTGTAAGCAATATCTATAATAATGTTATTAAATTATAAAAATTATCAGGCAGGCAACATCAGAATACAAGGCGAACAAATACTTCAAGATTTGATGCGCGTTCCGATTTTTGTGAGTGTCGTTCGCATGCGCAAAAAAAATGCGGCAGACTCATTGAACGAGTCTGCCGCATGGCATCGCAGGATTGCTTTTGACTTGCCGCGGCATGACACCGCAGGCAGGCCATTTTGTATCAATTTACTGATTGCAATCGGAAACGACCACTTTGCATTTGGGCGAACCGCATTTTTCCACAGCGATTTTCTCTGCGGCGGCTTTGCTTTTTGCGCTGCCAACGCCACTGTATTTCTTCGTGACCGCATAGGCGCCGCACTCATTGTACGTGACCACAACCTTGCAGTTTGCTCCTTTGGCTTCCTTGCAATACTTCAAGGCGTTCTTTTTGGCATCCTTCTCACTGTCGCCGCCACCGACACCGTAGGCGGGATCTCTCTCGCCAACGGTATCATCGCCGGCAATCGCCCCCCATTTTTCACCCGCGCTTGCCGGAGAAACGATCATGAACGCCACAAACAACGCAGAAAAAAACATTGTCCCAGTTGCCAACACACGCTTCATAGCCACGCTCCATTCCTCAAAAGTTGATAAAACAGACAGTCCATTCGGATTGACACTCTTGGCCGACATGTTCCGTCCAGATGTTCATGGATCAACGCCAGAATCTGGATCGGAGGTTCTCCTTTTGAAGCATGTATATGCTGCTTCTCCTGCGAGAATCAAGGCTTTTTGACCCGGCGGCAGGGAGGTTGTCCGGGTCACATCATGGATGTGACCGGATTTTCAAACCTCTCCGTGACCCTCTGCGGTGATATACAGTTGATCCAGATGGGTGAACAGCTCTCGCCGCAGCGTGTCGAACTGATCCATTGACGTCGCCACCTGATCGATTTTCTGATCATTGACCAGCCCAACCACGGTTCTGGCCATTTCGTGGACCGACATGTGTACCCGACCCAGTTCCTGATACAGTTCCTGTTGGCCAAAAGTGGCCATTCCTTGGGTGTCATACCATTTGCCAAAATCGCACTCGTGGCCGCTGGCCACCTCTTGGGGCCGCAGACGGGCGCGTCCACGAATCACCTGTTCCAGGCGACCCAGCCATTTCATATGGGCCTGCTTGATGATGCGGACATCAAACGGCGGCTCTCCAACCTCCTTGCCCTGCATGGCCTGACGCAATGCGTCGCTGGTCTCCTTGGTGACCACGGTCAGTTTTCCGGAATGACGAATGGAGCCGTCCAGGTAATTGATCACTTGTATTGCATTCATCATCATCTTCTGGACTTCCACAGAGGCGGTATAGATCTCGGTGGAGGAGAACTGCATGTTGTTGGCGCAATTTTGCGCCCGGGCCGCGTGCTGGGCGACGCGCTCGGCGACCGAGGCCACATTGCTGGCCGCGCGGGCGATCTCCGTGGTTCCCAGTGCCGCCTCTTCCGCGGCGTTGGCCACTTCGTTGGCGGCCTGTAGCAGTTCGGAGGCGTTGCGGGTGACCTCCTCGGTGGCCTGGTTGACCTGATCCATGGAGGTGGTGATCTTGTGTACCGACTGGGTTTGCTGGTCCACCGACCGGGCGATGGCCAGATTCATGTCGGCGATGGTCTGGATCACTTTCACGATCTGATCCGCCGCATCGGCCACATGACGGGAACGGGTCTGCATTTCATCGATCCGTTCGCCGATGGTCTCGGTGGCATCCGCGGTCTGTTTGGCCAGCGCCTTGACCTCATTGGCCACCACCGCAAATCCTTTGCCCGCGTCTCCCGCGCTGGCCGCTTCGATGGCCGCGTTGAGCGCCAGCATGTTGGTCTGTTCGGCGATGGCGTTGATTTCACCGACCACACTGCGGATCTCCTGGGCCGCGCTGCTCAGATCCTGAATGGAACCCACCATCTCCTGGGCCTGATTGTTGGCCCCTTTGGATTGATCTTCGGCCATCAGACAACGGGTGCGGATATTGTTCTGCTCGTCGGTCACGCTGATCAGGGCGCCGGAAACCGCCTGAACCGATTGGCCCACCTCGGCGAGGTTCTGGTTCACCTGGGCGAGATTGGAGCTCATCTCTTCCGCGGCGGCGGCCATGGTCTGAACATTGACGCTGGCCTGCTCCGATGCGGCGGCAATGGAGGAGACATCCCCGGAAAGTTCCGCAGCCGCCTGGGAGACATCCTCGACGTGCGCCTTGGTGATGTTGATCTCCTGGTTGAGTTTCTGGCTTTCCGCATCCAGGTGGTCGTTTCTTTCCACCACCTTTTCCGCCAGATCGAAGGTGGCATGGGAATCTTCGGCAAGCGTCCCTTTCAACAAGAGCTGCTCGTCCACCACGGCCATGATGGTTTCCGACTGCAGGCGAATGGTCCGTACCATCAGTGTCAAGCCGTCGGCCATCTGGTTGATCTTGGCGGCAATGGAGAAGATCTCGTCATGTTTTTTGGGAAGGGTGATCCGTTTGGTCAGGTTTCCCTGGGCCATCTCTCCGACCAGCTGCAGAATCTGGCCGATCGGCACGGTAATGCTGCGGGAGATGACATAGGCGAGCAAGAACATCACCAACAAGAATCCGGACATGGCGGCCATGAGACGGATCGATTTCAACCGGAATTCGGCCTCCACGTCATCCACGTACAGACCGGTACCGATGACCCACTGCCAGGGGGCAAATCCCTTGACGAACGAGATCTTCGGCTGGGGCTTGTCCGAATTTGGTTTTGGCCAGCGATAATCGACAAACCCGGAGCCGGATTGCTGAACGGTTTTGACAAACTCGATGAACAAAAATTTGCCGGTGGGATCCTTGAAGTTTGACAGATCCGTGCCATCCAGTTGCGGCTTGTAGGGATGCATCACCATGTTGGGATGCATATCGTTGATCCAGAAGTACTCCACCTCCCGGTAGCGCAGCGACTTGACCACCTGCTTGGCCTGTTGCTGGGCCTGCTCTCGGGTGAGTTCTCCTTTGGACTCCAGGGTCTGATAGTGCTGCAAGACGCTGTAGGCGCTCTCCACCAGCACATTGGCCAGCATTTTTTTGTGTTCCAGCAGTTCGTTGTGCTCGATGGCAAGCTGGATCATGCCGCCTGCAAGAATGCCGGCAAAGATGACGATCAGCATGATCCAGATGCGTGTTTTGACCCGCATCTGTTGCAACACCTTGAATATTTTATCCATTGATTCACCCTTCCCACATCGTGACAGACAGAATCCGTGGTTTACCATGGGATAAGCAAACTACATACCCGGATACGCCTGTACTGTAAAGGGGTGAACCTGTGAATCGTTCATCCGATTTTGTTCTTTGGGACCGGACCAGGCAACCGTGCGGGTTGTGCAAAACCAAGCATGCACGGTTGCCCGGGGGATCAGCGACCGATGCGGTCTTTGAGATGGACGTGAAAAGCCGGCCCCGAGGAGAAAATCGCCACCACCAGTCCGGTCAACACCACCAGCATGCCTGGCACGGCGTGGAACTCCAGGATGTGCATGACCCCTTCGATCAGGATCAGCAGGCCAAGCATGGCGAGATATTCATAGAGTGTGAACATGATCTCTTCCCCTTTTGTGCTTGTGTGTTGTTGTAAACAGGATCCATCCCTTATGCATGGTCGGGATTTTGGATGATTATTTTCTAAAATTTCCTGTTTTGCAATATTTTTTTTAGAAAAATACCATTTTAAAGAAACGTATTGCAAAATTTGCAGATTTTGTGAAAATTGTTTCTCAATGAGTCTTGACATCTCCAGCAGGAGTGCGCGCCATGACCACCCGAACCGATGACACCCTGGATCTCAACGATTGGCTGCATCAGGGGTTGAGTGAGGAGGAGGCGGTCAGACGTTTGCAAGCCAACGGATACAATGAGCTGCCTTCCAGTCGGGGTCACAACCTTTTGGAGGTGGTTCTGGAGGTGTTGCGGGAACCCATGTTCCTGATGTTGCTGGCCTGCGGCGTGATCTATTTTTTCATGGGACGGGAGCACTGGGGAGATGCCCTGATCCTGATGGGATTTGTCGTATTGATCATCGGGATCACGGTGGTGCAGGAGTGGCGAACCGAAAAGGCGCTCACCGCCTTGAAGGATCTCTCCTCTCCGCGCAGTCTGGTGTTGCGGGACGGGCGGAGGCGGCGGATAGCGGGACGGGAAGTGGTGGCGGGAGATTTGATGTGGGTTGTGGAAGGGGATCGGATTCCTGCGGACGCGGTGGTCAGACAGGCGCTCAATCTGACGGTGGACGAATCCCTGCTGACCGGCGAGGCGATGCCGGTGCGCAAGGGGGCAACGGATGGTCGTGTGGAGCGGATCCGTCCCGGGGGTGAGGATTTGCCGTTTCTGTTTTCCGGCACTCTGGTGACCCAGGGGCAGGGGGTGGCGGAAGTGGTGGCCACCGGGAAGGGCACCGAATTGGGCAAAATCGGCCAATCCTTGATGGAACTCTCTTCGGAGAACACCCCGTTGCAGAGGGAGACCGGGCGGCTGGTGACCCTCATGGCCATGGTGGGATTGACTTTGTGTGTTGTACTGGTTGTGGTGTACGGCCTGTCAAGAGGCAACACCCCGGCGGCCTGGCAGCAGGGGGTGCTGGCGGGGATCGCCACGGCCATGGCTGTTCTGCCTGAGGAGTTTCCGGTCATTCTGACCATTTTTCTGGCCTTCGGAGCCTGGCGCATCGCGCAGAAACAGGTGCTGACCCGTCGCATGCCCGCCATCGAGACGCTGGGCGCGGCCACGGTGTTGTGTGTGGACAAGACCGGCACCCTGACGCAGAATCGCATGACGGTGCGGCAGTTGTGGAGCTGGCAGACCGGCGAAACCTGTGATTGCGCTGTGGCGGAACAGCAGGATCTGCCCGAGGCGTTCCATATCCTGATCGAATACGCCATTCTGGCCAGCAGGCAGGATCCTTTCGATCCCATGGAGAAGGCTCTGCAGGCTCTGGGCGCATCCAGGCTGGAGGGGACCGAACATCTGCATCCCGATTGGCGATTGCTGCGCGAATATCCCCTCTCCCGCAAGCTGCTGGCGCTCTCCCAGGTGTGGCGGACCGCCGATTGGCAACAGCGGGTGGTGGCGGCCAAGGGTGCGCCGGAGGCCATTGCCGATCTGTGCCATTTGAGCGATGCCGAGCGGGAGGTGTTGGATCGGCAGGTGGTGGCCATGGCGGCCCAGGGTTTGCGCATGCTGGGCGTGGCCAGGAGTGTTCTGCCGGCTCAAGGGGCGTTGCCTGAGGATCAGCACACTCTGGATTTTGAACTACTCGGCGTGGTGGGGTGGGAGGATCCTTTGCGACCCACGGTTCCGGCGGCCATTGCCGAGTGTTACCGGGCCGGCATTCGGGTGATCATGATCACCGGGGACTATCCGGGTACCGCCGTTCACATCGCCCGTCAGGCAGGCATGACGGACACCCGCGAGGTGATCACCGGAGGAGAACTGGTCGCCATGGATGATGCGACCCTGGCGGAACGGATTGCCCGGGTCAACATCTTCGCCCGGGTGGTGCCGGAGCAGAAATTGCGGATTGTCCTGGCGTTGCGGGCCATCGGTCAGGTCGTGGCCATGACCGGGGACGGAGTGAATGACGCTCCGGCCCTCAAGGCGGCTCATATCGGCATCGCCATGGGGGGGCGGGGCACCGATGTGGCCCGAGAGGCGGCGGATCTGGTGCTGCTGGACGATGATTTCGCCTCCATCGTGCGCGCCGTGCGTCTGGGTCGGCGGATCTACGACAATATCCGCAAGGCGATTGCCTATGTGCTGGCCGTGCATGTCCCGATTGTCGGGCTGGCCATGACCCCGATTCTGCTGCTGGACATGCCATTGTTGCTGTTGCCGGTGCATATCGTCTTTCTGGAGATGATCATCGATCCGGCCTGCTCCATTATTTTCGAGGCCGAACCGGAGGAGCCGGGCATCATGGAGCGTCCCCCCCGCTCTCCGGATGAGCGTCTGTTTGGTCTGTCATCCATCGGATTGAGCCTGTTGCAGGGGGTGGTGGTGCTGGGGGTGTTGTGGACCATCCTGGGGTTGGGGTACGCCTGGGGACACTCGGAAAACGCGGTGCGGGCGGGAGTGTTCACCACCATGGTGGTGGCCAATCTGTTTCTCATCCTGACCAATCGTTCCTGGCAGCGCACCCTGATTGCCATCCTGCGGGTTCCCAATCCGGCCATGGTATGGGTCGTCGGAAGCGTGGCGCTGTTTTTGACGCTGGTGCTGACGCTTCCCTTCCTGTCGGAACTGTTCCACTTCGATCCCATGCATGGCCCGGATCTGCTGGCCTGTCTGGTGGCCGGAGTCGTGGCGATCCTTTGGTTCGAACTGCTCAAGGCGGTGCGGGGCGAAAGGCTCCGCTTTCCCGGCATCCGTGCCTTGCCGGCCAAATTCTGACTTCTCCCACGGAAGGGCTTCGGCCATTGCGTGTTTTTTCTAAAAATAACAATAAAAATATGTATAATTTGTTGGCCAGCATTAGCATGCTTTGTGGTTCTCCATGAATTTTGCAATATACTCAGTTTGCCATTGAAAATGAGTCGCAATTCCAGTTAACATATGGTCATGAACAAGGGAGAAGCATTTTGCCATAGGAGAAGGTGACAGCATTCCAGGAAAGGGATGCGGACTTCCGACTCCGATTTCAGGGATATCGAGGATGTGGGCGATGCAGAAAATCCGTCTGAGAGTCTTGGTTCTGGGTTCGTTTTTGCTGGTGGTGGGCATGTTCGGGGTGTTGGTGGCCTATCAGATCCATGCCATGTCGGTGCTGGCCAACAGTCAGGACAAGGGCGCTGAACATTTCAAGCAGGCCATTGCCATGCTGGAGGTGAGTCAACGCGCTGAACGGGTTTACACGGTGGCGGCGGATGCGGCGATCAACCGCAATCTGGAGGAGTCGCGGACGCAGCTCAAAGAGGTGGCTGCCCAGGCGGAGAAGGATCTGACCAAGGTTGCCAGCATTGCGGATACGGAGGTGAAGCGGCTCCAGTCTGCCAAACTGGCGCCCATGTACAAAAAATACATCTCCACCATCGGGGAGGAGTACTTCGCCATCGTGGAGGCCTTGAATCGGGGCGAAGCGGATGCCGAGGAGAAGCTGCGTCGTCTGGATGGGGAGGTGGACGGGTTGCGCAACGGGGTTTTGGAAGTGCTGGCGTCCATCTCCACCGCGTTGATCGCCGAGGCGGAAGTGGCGGACGCCGGATTCGACGCGGCCAGAGGCGAGGCGGTTCGCTGGTCGATCGGGGTGTTGCTGTGTGTCCTGCTGGTGGCGCTGGCGCTGGCCATGGTCATCACCCGCATGATTTTGCAGCAGGTGGGTGGAGAGCCCCGGATGATTGCCGAATTGGCCCGGCAGGTGGCCGAGGGGGATCTGGCTGTGGTGTTCGATCCTGCCCGTCAGGTCAGCGGCATCGCTTTGGCCCTTCAGAGCATGGTGGAGAAGTTGCGGGAGATCATCGGGGAGGTGTCGCTGGCCGTCGAACAGGTGGCCATCAGCAGCAGCGCGGTTTCGGATACTGCCCAGGGGTTGTCCCTGGGGGCGGCGGAACAGGCGTTTTCGGTGGAGTCTACGATGACGTCCATGGATGCACTGACCAACAGTTGTCAAGCGAACGCCGACAGTTCCGGCATGATCCAAACCATCGCCTTGAAGGCGGCCCAGGATGCGGCCAAAGGCGGGGAGGCGGTGGATCAGTCGGTTTCCGCCATGAAGGAGATCGCCGCCCGGATCGGCATCATCGAGGAGATCGCCCGGCAGACCAATCTGTTGGCCTTGAATGCCGCCATCGAGGCGGCCCGGGCCGGGGAGCATGGCAAGGGATTCGCCGTGGTGGCCGCCGAAGTGAGAAAATTGGCGGAACGGAGTCAAACCGCAGCCGGAGAGATCAGTCACCTCTCCGCGTCGAGCGTGGGAATCTCCGAGCAGGCCGGATTGATCATCGGCAAACTGGTGCCGGACATCCAGGAGACGGCTGAGCGCATCCAGAGAATGTCGGATGGCAATCGGAATCAGCGGGAAGGGATGGCCGGGATCACCCAGTCCGTGCGCCAGTTGGATCAGGTGATTCAGAAAAACGCCGCATCCTCCGAGGAGTTGGCGGCAACCGCGGAAGAGTTGAACGCCCAGGCGGATATGATGCATCACGCCATCAACTATTTCACCCTGACCCGGACGGATGAACGCGTCGGGAGAGCAGAGCCCCGGAACTTGACCTCCGGACCCATCCGGGGGGGGCGGTCCTCCAACCCGATGCTGTTGCCTGCCCCGGCGGGAGAATGGACCTGAACCAGTGTGGTGCGGGAGTGACTTGCCAGGGGGGTGTTTGCTTGAACTTCAGCCGCACTTTCCACCCTGGCGTTTCATCCCTATACTGCGGATCTTTGAACGAAGAGGAGACCAATGACGGCAGGCCAAAAGCATCGGACACAGCTACATGTCCGGTGCTTGCGGTTTTGAACACGGGAGCCTTTTTTCAGCATGGGCAAGGGGCAGCAACAACCGGTTCTCCAGGACTGGTCGGGTGCAAGACGCCAACGGCGTCAGAAGCGCAGCGTTGCCGGACAAACCCTTTTTGACGGAAAGGGGTTCTCTCCAGGCCGGGGTGGGTTGTGGCATTTTTTTCTGTGGATGGTGTGTCTGATGGCCATGCTGATCCCTGACACTCTGCTGGCGGATGAGCCGCCGATCAGTCACGAGGTGTTGTGTCGCAAGAAGCCCCACTGTCATACCACCCTCATGGCCCGTCTGACCAATGCGCCGTTTCCCTTTGAGGGCAGGTCCGCGGACGGCAGTCGACCTTTCTTCGACCGAATCGATCCAGAAACCGGTCAGCGTCTCCATTCGGTAAGCGATGAGGTCGCCTACCCGGAGTTCCCCCATTATCAGGACAACCGGGTGCTGATTCATCTGCCTCCCCATTTCAAGCCAAAGGCCCCTTTGGAGATCCTGGTGTTTCTGCATGGCCACAATGCCGAGCTCAACCGTACCCTGGTGGAGGAGATGGCCCTGTTGCAGCAGGTGAATGCCGCCAAACGCAATCTGGTGCTGGTGGCGCCCCAAATGGTTCTGGATGGGGCAGACTCCAGTCCGGGCAAGCTGGGTCGTCCCAAGGGGCTGGAGAACCTGCTCAAAGAGGTCTCCCGGTTGTTGGGGAAGAAAATGGGCCGACGTTTCGCCGACCGGTTCGACCGGGCGCCGGTGATCCTGGCGGCCTACAGCGGCGGGTACCGGGCAACCGCCATGATTCTGGACAAAGGCTTCGCCGAAAAAAAACGACGCGACAAGCGGTTGCGGGGGGTGATTCTGGTGGATGCGGTCTACAGCGACTCCGACAAGTTTCTCACCTGGTTGCGCCAGCCGAAAAGACGGGGATTTTTTGTCAATCTGTACGGCCCCTCCAGCGCGCCCCTCTCGAAGCAACTGGAAGAGGAGTTCAAGAAATTCGGTCTGTCATGGTCAGATGGGCTCAAAGGCAGGATCAAGTCCGGCAACATCCTCTCGTTGTCTGTGGAGACCCATCACAAATCGATCTTTCAGGCCGGTCCTCCCCATTGGCCACTGGCGGAGATTCTCAACAAGGTGGCGGTCCGCTGACGCCTGCGGGCAGGATCCGTTTTTATCGGGCGCCGGCTTCCAGTGTGTCCACTCCGGGAAGAAAGAGTTGATCAAGCTGTGCAAACAGCTCTTTGCGCAACTCGTTGAACTGTTCCACCTTGCCAAGCGCCTCGTCGCGCATGCGCTGATACTGCTGCGCCCCCGTCTCTTTCGGCTGATCTGTGGTCATATCCGTGTAGTTCAGGCTGTTTGAGGTATGCTCCGGAACGATTCCCCCTCCCTGTTGAAGCAAAACGATCACCTCGCGGGCCAGGGCGTGGATTCGGGCATGGGTGGTGCCCAGTTGCGCGAACATCGGCAATCGACTCAACGGATTGTCTTTTTGTTGATCATACCATTGTCCCAGGGCGCAGGCGTGATGATCGGTCACCTCTTCGGCGCGCATCACCTCCTTGCCCCACACCACGTTTTCCAGGGTGCCCAGCCAGGCCAGATGCACGGCTTTCAAGTGGGTGAGATCCACAAAGGAGTTCCCGATCTTGAGATGGGCCACGGATTGCCGCAGGGTGTCGGAGGACTCCTTGATCACCTCGGCCAGTTGACCGGTGTGATGGGCCGAACCGTTGGCGAAACTGGCCAGATGAAGCAGTTGCAAGGTTTTTTTCTGCACCAGGGCGGCATTGGCCAGCACATTGCCTGACAGTTGACGCACCTCTTCGGTCTTGAACAGCGCCCCGGAACTGCAATGGGTGGCTTCGGCGGCGTGGCTGGAGGCCTGTTCCACCTCTGAGGCGATCATGGCGGTACTTTTGGCCCCTTCCTGCACCAGTTGGCTGACATCCAGGGCGCTGGAGGCGATCTCGTTGGCCTGCCGGGTCACATTGCCTGTGGCGGATCGCACCATGGCCATGGACCGGGCAATCTCTCCCACCGCCTGATTCTGTTCCGTGACTGCCTGGTTGATCTCCTGATTGTTCTGATCGATGGTGCCTACGCTGTCGGACATCTGTTGGAAACTTTCTGTGACCCGCTGGCTGTTCTTGCGGGTTTTTTCAATCAGGGAGGCGATCATGCGGGTGGCGTCATTGGTTTTTTTGGCCAGATCCTTGACCTCGTTGGCCACCACGGCAAAGCCGACGCCCGCCTCTCCTGCGCCCGCCGCCTCGATGGCGGCGTTCAGGGCCAGCAGGGTGGTCTTGTCGGCGATGTTCTTGATGGTGGAGACCATTTTCTGGATCTCCTGAATGGAGGATTCCAGATCTTGCATCACCCCCTGGTTGGCCGTCACCCGCTGACGCACCTGGGTGGACTCCCGGGCGGCCCGCTGACAGTGGTTTTGCACACCCGCCAACGAGGCGGTCATCTCCTCGATTGCCGCCGCCACCACGTTGACCGAATCATCCACCATGGCGATGCTCTGGTTGACCATGGTGACGTTGCGGCTCATCTCCTCTGCGGAAGCGGCCACCGAGGTCATGTTGGCGCTGGCGTTGGCCGCGCCCATGGCCATGGCGCGGATGTTCTCCTCCATTTTCTTGACTGCCCGGGCAGAGGTTTCCACGTCCAGACTGGCTTCGATGGCTTTGCAACTGACGCCATTGGTATCGTTGTGCAACGCGCTGTTCTCCTCCAGCACAGCCCTGGCCAGTGTCAGCGAGTTGGCCGCGTCGCCGCTCAGATTCTGTCGCACGGTGATCAGTTCTCGGGTGACGGCCACATTGGTATCCGATTGAATCGTGATCATGCGCACGGTATGCAACAGTCCCTGTTGCAGATCCAGCACCGAGGCCATCAAACCCTCGGGTTTGCCGTGAGGATTGTCCACGCGGGCGGTCAACTCCCCCTTGGCCAGACGGTCCAGAAAATCGGCGATATTTTGTGGTTCCCCGCCGAGTTGCCGCAGAATGGAGCGGGCGATGTACCAGACCCCCGCCACGGAAATGAGCAGGGCGATGCCCATCAGTCCCAGCAATCCGCTCCGGAGCAGAGAGATCCGGTCGATGGCCAGTTCCATGTGGTTGAAGACAGCGTTTTTCTGTTCTTCGACAAAGGGGAGCAGCACCTCCTGCATGGCGCTGGACTCCTTGTCGAAGTTCTCCATGTAGCGGTTGCCACCCGAGGCCCCTTCGTCGATATAGGCGGCTGCCATGATCTTGCCCATGGCGTAAAAGGCGTCCACCCGCTCCCGAAGTTTGCGCAGAATCTCATCGGCGAGGGCATTTCCGCGCAACAGGCGGGCCATGTCCGACAACCCGGAGAGGAATGCCTGATAATTCTCTTCGGCCTGCTTGTAACCGTCATCCAGTCCGTCTTGCCCCCGGGTGGCGGAGATGTCTGTGAGCCACTGTTGAATCTGAATCACGTTCTGCTGCATCCGCAGCGCCAGCACCGCGGCGTCCAGACGACGATGGCGCACATCCAGCATGCCATCCCGGGTGGTGTCGCTCACCCACCAGGACCATCCTCCCAGAATCAGCAAAAAGCAGACAGGGATCGCCAAAGCCAGGGCAATCCTGGTGGCCACCTTGGCTTTCATCAACGCATGCAACATGGGCAACGCCTTTCCGGAATGCGATTTTTGATATAGATCAATTTATTCTAAGGGAGAATCCGTGCAAGGTCCAGAGGTTGCGTTTGCATGGATCGTCGTTGGGAGTGTTGCCGACAGGCTGGAAATCCAGACATGGCTTTGATACAATCGAATGAGATCAGGGTGAGACTTTCCTGAATATCACACCTGACAAGCAGTGCGAGAAAGCATCCGAGAGGTAGTGCCGGCTTGTTTGTGATGACATGCGGATGAATTTTCAGGGTATTGGCCCGATCCGGAAAAGTCATGAATGGCAGGCTGGCTGCGGCTCCCTTGTCAATGAAAGTGATTGCAGATGAATACATTGACCTTTGTCACCTATCTGACCCGGGACATGGAACTCATGCCGGTGGGGCCGTTGACCTTGGCCACATTGGCCCGACAACGGGGCTGGGATGTTTCCATGGTGGATCTGCCCCACGCCGCAGAGGAAGACGCCCTGGTCCAGACTCTGGCCGAACGCACCCTGGTGGGGTTGAGCACCTTGTGTTCCACCTTTCATCGTTCTTTGCAACTGGCCAGCCGGGTCAAGGCCCTCAATCCGGGTGTCACCGTGGTGATGGGCGGACCACAGGCCTCGGCGGTGGCTGGAGTGTTGCTGCAACGCCATGAGTGCGTGGATCTGGTGTTTCAGGGGGAGGCCGAAGAGGGTTGGATCGCGTATCTGGATGGGACCCCTTTGGCGCAGATTCCGGGTCTGGTCTACCGCTGCGACGGCGCGATTCTGGAGAATCCGGCCCCGCCGCTGCTGATGGATCTGGATCGGCTGCCCATGCCCGCCTTTGACCTCTACCGGCCATCGGGCATCAGCGTTCCCTTGGAAACCGGTCGCGGTTGTCCATTCGCCTGCACCTATTGTTCCACCAACGAATACTTCTCTCGTCGTTTCCGGGCCAAGAGTCCTGGGCGGATTCTGGCGGAAATGGATCAACTCAACACCCTGTACGGGGTGCAGACGTTCGATTTCATCGAGGACTCCTTCACGATCAACCGGCGCAGGATTATCGAATTCTGCACCGCCCTGCATAGGCATCATCGGGCCTATCATTGGCAGATCAGCGCCCGTCCCGATCAGGTGGATGCGGAACTCCTGGAGCGGTTGCGGCATGCCGGCTGTCGTGGCATCTATTTCGGCATCGAGACCGGATCCCAGCGGCTGCAAAAGGTGGTGCGCAAGAATTTGCGGGTGGCCCGGGCCGTGGAGAATATCCTGATGGCCAAACAGTCGGGTCTGTTGGTGACCGTCTCGTTCATCATCGGGTTTCCGGATGAAACCGAAGAGGATCTGCGGGCCACGTTGCGGGTATTCGGCACACTGGCGACGCAGCCGGAGATGGTGGTCCAGATGCATCTTTTGACTCCGTTGGCCGGATCGGCGCTGGTGTCGGCCCATCCGGAGCTGGCCTATGACGGCATGCCCACCGACTTCAACGAAAACGATGCCGGTTGCGATCTGCTCGCCCGGGAGGGGTTCCGGGGGGAGACCGGATTGTTCCCCCATCGGCACTATTTTGCCAATACCTCCCTGCCCCGATCCCGGTATCTGTTTCTGGCTTACGGGATACGGCTGTGCGGCTGGTTTTTTCCCAACTTCTTGCAGATGGCGTTCCGCTGGCGCATGGATGACTGGATCGATTATCTGCTGACCACTCCCGTCCCGGTGGAAATGGTCACCGATCCCACCTTTCCCGATCCTGTGGAACTCTGGAGCGGTCGGGGTTATGCGGTGTGCGCCGGTTTTGCCCGCAGCGCCGACCTGCCGGGATTGCGTGAGGTGTTGGCCTATGATTGGGCCTATTGTCGGATCAGTCATCAGGAGGCGGAGTCTTTGGAGGTGATGTTGCCCCGTGTTTTGTCGGGACGCAATCCCGGGCGTTTGTTGCCGACTTTTCCCAGGGGATTCGATGATCTGGCTCTCTTCACGTTGAGCAGACGGGCATCGGGGATGATCGATGTGGCCATTCGGATGACCCCGGAGGCGCTCGAAGCCCGCGTTCAAGAGATTTGTGGCAGGTGTGGCGAGTGTTGTCTGGATGAGGACGGGTTGATGTGCGGCGTGGAGGAGTGGGGGATCATCGCCGGATTTCTGGAGAGCCATCATCGACCGGTGCCGACCATCACCCCTTCGGCCTGGCAGGGTCTGGTGCTCGAAGGGGGGATCCGTTATCTGGCTCAACCCCTGGAAGGGGAGAGGAGCATGCACGATACCCAGGAGGAGGCCCGCATGGCGGCGGGAACCCATGGCTGGATCCGGCACGCCTGTGCCCATCTGGAGATCCAGGGTGAGGGGTATCGCTGCGTCATTCAGGAGGTGAAACCCGCCGAGTGCGTGGCCTATCCTTATCGTCCGGTTGGGGATGGGGGCCGGTACTGGCATCTGGAACCGGTCAGTGAAAAACCCAGGGGAGGCTGCTCCCTGCAGGGGCTGTTGCAGGAGAAACCTTTATTGCGCAAACAGTATCTGGAATGGGCGTTGAGTCGGCTGGATCGTCGTTCCGGGGCGAGCGCTCTGGGGTGGATGCACGCGGATGCGTGTGACGATCAGGATCGGCGCGCCTGAGCCGTCACATCTCCCACTCCCGCACCAGGACCATCAGGAGTGAACGCCACCAGCGTTCCAGCAGGGAACGGGGTTCGGCATCCAGGTGGAGAGTGCCCCGCAGCCGCCAATGGGCCCAGAGAGGAATCTCGTCGGCGGCGAGGCGGATGCGGAACAGGGCCCCTTCCGGCACGGCCACGTTGTTTTGCATGCGCACGGTGATGGGGCCTCCGGATTGGGCGTAGAGCAGGGGTTCGTCCAGTTGCGGGACCGGGGAGACGTCCAGTCGCTCCAGGTGGACGGCGACCGGGGAATATTCGGCCACGGCGGGAATGAAACGTCCCCGCGCCCCGGCATGAACGCGTCCCAGGGCATCCTCTTCCAGATAGGCTTCCACGGTCAGATGGGTCAGATCCACCAGGGTGGCCAAATGGGCGCCGGTGCCCAGCCAGGTCCCTTCCGCCAGATCCGGGGGTACATCCGTGATGAGGCCGGTCGCCGGAGCGGTCAGAATCAGGCGCTGTTCATTGGCTTCGAGGCCCGCCAGGGTGGATGCGGAGCGGTTTTTCTCCTCCCGGGCGATGCGGGCCCGTCTGGCCCACTCCGTATGCAGTCCGGCCACGGCCATTTCCCATTCGGAGTTGGCCTGGCGCACTCTGGCCAGTTTCTTTTGTCGTTTCAGGTCCGGGGAGACCAGTTCGAACAACGGCTCTCCCGCGTGGACCGATCCCGGGATGACAGTCCGGATTTTTTCCAATCTGGCCGCCTCGGGCGCGTAGAGGCGAATGAATGGCTCCCCCTGGGCGATGGCCAGACCGCAGGAGAAATCCACCACCGTGGAGGCGAAGATCAGATAGAGAAACCAGGGGTGGATATAACCATAAAAATAGTAGCTGACCACCAACAGAAAGAGGTTCTGGGGTTTACGGGCCCGCAGCAGCCAATAGACCGCCAGGACCGGCAGAAAGAAGATCAGAAAATCCAGACTGTGGAAGATCACCGGAAGAACTCTCCGAGTTTCTCAAGGAAGTGTTCGGTATAAAACCGCATGTGCTGGGGCTTGATGTGGCCGGCATCCAGATAGAGCTCCCAGGAGAAGGCCGGATCCTGATCGAAATCATGATACCCCACCCCCTGTTCCCGGAGATAGGCGGCGAGTCCGGCCAGATAGTTGACCAGCACTTTTGGGGGATGCTGGGGGGAGCCATCCTGATTCGGCTGATGTTCCACCCGGACAAACACCAGTTTCAGATGCGCTCCCGCGGCCAGACGGATCATCTCCGGCAGAAAGGAGCGCTCCTTCCGGGCCGCGAAATCGTAGTGATCGATGGTGGAGGTGCGATAGGACTCTTTCGGCCTGGCCACCCGTTGATTGGCGGCGGAGAAGATCTCGTCCGCCAACCGGGCCTTGAAGGCCTTGCGTCCCTGATAGGCGGCGGTCATGGCCTCGGGTGTGGCCCGTTCCGGATGGACCAGCCGGTTCCACTGGTATTCCGGATAGCCGGGCAGGGCGAACAGCATGCCCAGGCTCTCCAGAAGCCATTGCCCCTGGACCCGCCAGCTCTCCTGGATCGGATAGACCCGGCGCAGCCACTCCCGGAGGCGATCCACCCAGGTTTTGTGATGATTGAGAACCGCGAAAAAGCGGTCGTCGTCGGGGAGGAGATGCCGGGCGATCTTCTCCTGATTGATCAGGGTATTGGTCTCATCCGCCGGGCTGGTCAATTCCAGATCCCGAAAGAAGACGAAGACGGCTTTCGGAGTGACGCCCGAGGCGATCAGGCTGTTTTTCAGCCACAGATACCACAACGACGACAAAGACCCCACCTCCCCCAGGATGTAACCCTTCTCGCCGTGACGCCGCTCGGCCAGCACCCCAGGATCGATGCGGGAGATCAGGGCCGAGGAGCCGATGAAGACGTAATCGGGTTGCAACTGAAGCAGCTGCTGACGGTGGGTGGCGTCGAACCGGCTGGCATCGGAACGGGGGGCCAGCAGGACCGGGGGAAGCAGCACCAGCGAAATGGCGATCAGGAGAGAGAGCGCCGACCCGGCGGGGAGACGCCACCGGGGACAAGGGATGGCATCCTCCTTCCCCGGGGGGACGGATGGGACGGAAGTCGGAGTCATGATGGTCCGGGGTCAAGCCGGCAGGGTCGCCAGTCTGGCGCGAATCAGCGGGATGGTTTTCAGATCGATGGCCTCCAGCAGATCGAAACGGACGCCGAATTCCGCCTCCAGACCCAGAATGATGTTGATGTGCTGCAGGGAGTCCCATTGCTGGGCGTCGCTGGTCTCCTGGGTGACGGCCAGACGGGCCACCTGTTCCACCGGGATGGCGAGCACACCGGCCAGCACCTTGAAAATACGCGCATCGTGTGCGGAGTGATTCATGGGGATCCTCGTTCGATGTAATCCGGCCAATGCAACGCCGTCCGGGTGAGATCCAGCGACCATCGGCTACCCCGGGGAGTGGCGTCGATCCTGTGAAAACCGTGTCCGGGAAGAAAACCGGCGGCGGGCTGATTTTTGGCAGTAGGCAAGAACTCTGCCAGCAGGCGTGTCACACCCCGGCTGACCGCCCAATCCGCCAGATGGGCGAGAAAGGCGGTCTCCACCGTGCGACCGATCACCCGGCAACTGAGCAGAAAGGAGTCCAGCTCCGCCACCCCGTCCCCCTTGAGTTCCAGGATGGCCACCCCCACCAGACCATTATCGCCAAATTTGTCCACCACCCGCAAGACGAAAACCCCCGCGTCCGGGTGATCCAGCAGCGCCTGCAGGGTGGATTCGTCGTGACGGCGGGTGGTGAGATTGAACTGATTGGTCTTGTGGAGCAGGTCCAGGGCGCGTGGAAACGACTGCCGATCCACCGGAGTGACCGTCACCCGCATGACCAGACCCCGGTAGTACTCCTCCATGGAACCGGCGGACTCCTGCAACCGGGTCCGTTCGGTCTGCTGCCGGTACATCTCCCCCCGCTTGAGATCCTCCCGGGTCAGGGAGAGCTTGTCGAACACCCCCAGACGCCGCAACACCCCCGCATACCCCATGGGATCCCGGGGCAGCTCCGGCGTGAGAATCTCGGGACGGAGGCGACGCATCTGTTCCCGCTCCTGGGGGGAGTCGTCCAGAAAGACCAGGGCGTCGGTTCCCAGATTGAGTTCCAGGGCCATGGCGGCCAGATTGTCCGGCTTGGGCTCCCAGTTGATGCGCATGGCGGCGAAATGGTGTTCCCGCAGCACCATGTCCGGATGGTCCCGGAGCACGGCCAGGGCATCTTGCGGATTGTTCTTGCTGGCGATGGCCAGCAGGATCCCCCGTTGGTGAAATTTCAGGATCTCCTCCTGGAACTCCCGGTAGACCCAGCCCAGCCCCGCGTGACCCAGGGCGATCCGCGCCATCCCCTCCTCGCCGATCACCCCGCCCCAGAGGGTGTTGTCCAGATCGAGCACCAGGCATTTGCGCACCCGGCCCAGCAGGGCATGCAGAAAGGTGGCCTGGGTGCGGGCCAGTTCCGGCATCACCTGGGCGGACAGGGGAGCCCGGGCCAGATAACGGAGTTTGTCGTCCTGCCAGCGGTCATAGCCCACCTGGGCGCAGACCCGATCGAAATCGAGCACGTACACCCCCGGAATCCGGGTCAGCCGCTGACCCAGAAGGTGGTTCAGATGCCGGATGGCCCGGCTTTGGGTCTGCCCGGCCATCCCTTCGAGAATGCCCAGTTCCGGATGGGCGGGCTGGACGAAATTGTGGACGATCACCCGGCTGGCGCAACGGGCGCGAAACTGTTCCAGGGCGGTTTCCAGCTCCCGGACCGTGGCGTCGATGCGGCTTGCCACCTCCTCCGGGGAGAGGGTCAAAAAATGCATGGCCAGCTCCGGACAGGTGTCACGGAGTTGGCGCAAAATGAAGAGCGCGTCGTAGTCGCCGGTGACGCTGGGGCTGTCGGATTGCAGCAGTTCGGGAATGATGACGTTGAAAGGGCCGGTGTCGCAATGGAGCGCAAACCCCAGCCGGGCCGCCTCCACCGTCAGGGTGGGCAGAAAGGGTTGCACCACAAACGAAGCCAGCAGCCGCATCCGCACCGGCTGCAACCCGCCGGAAGCCTCCCGCAACCGGTTGGCCGCCAGTTGATAGGCGTTGATGGAGCCGTCCTGATCCAGCTCCGCAAAGATATCCCACATAGATTGCGCACTCCCAACCCCATGACCGGTCGATGGCCGCGCCAGATCGCGGCCACCTCTTTGTAAAATGTCACCATTGCGGAATGTTGGCTTTTGGAAAGCTTTGCGTATCCCTCACCCAAAGGCGCCGCAGGCGGCGGCCTGCTGCGCGCCAAGGGA
>JADGAB010000200.1 GCA_015232245.1 Magnetococcales bacterium
ATTATCCCCCTGGTGGGGTCCAGGGGCGAAGCCCTTGGGACTTTAAGCCTCTGGCGCGCTTGTCAAAAGGGCATTGCGCAGCAATTCCCTTGAGCGCCCAACCAGTCGCAAAGCGGTTCCTTTCCGGCCCCGCGTCCTGCAGGAAGATCGGGGTCTGAAAGTCGGCATTCCGGACTGGGCGCGGTTTAACATCTCGAAATTGAGGCGATTTTCAAAGATATTTGGTGATCGCCTTCATGGCTTTCATTTGGGCGGCCACATCCCGCATGCTCATGCCTTCCTGGATCTCTAGACAGTGTTCGATGTGATCGGAGACGTATTGCCGTTTGGCGCTTATCAGGGCGTTGCTGACCGCCTGCAACTGCTGGGCGACGGCGACGCAATCCTTGTCCGACTCGATCATGTCGATGACCTTGAGGAGATGTCCCGAGGCCCGTTTGAGGCGTGCCGCGATTTCCGGATGATGGGAGTGTCTGTCCATGGAGATATCCTATCCTGGGGGAGGGGATGTGTCAAGCGGAAAGGTTCCGCGAAGGGTGGTTTACTCTGGCCTCAAGGCATGGTTTTTCCCTGTTCCACCCGGTTGACCCGCCACAGGGCCAGCCACAGGCAGAGACCGGCCCAGGTGGCGGCGATGAGCAGGGCGTTCCAGTAGGCGGTGGTGGCGAGGAACTCACTGGCGGGATGATAGAGTGGGGTGCGGATCAGGGTCAGAGCATGAGTGACCGGATTGACGGTCATCAGCGCCCAGAGCCAGCCCGGAGCGTGATCCATGGGAAACAGCGCCCCGGAGAGCATCCACAACGGCATCAGAAACACGGACATGATCGCGTGGAATCCGGCGGTGCTTTCCATGTTCCAGGCAATGAGAAAGCCCAGGGCGGTGAATCCCAGACAGGCGATGGCAAAACCGATCAGAATCCAGATCAATCCGCTGAACGTCAACGGGATGGCCAGAAAAGGGGCGGCCAGCAGCAAAGGGGCGGCCTGGAGCATGGCAATGGCCATGCCTCCCGCCACTTTTCCCAAAACGATGGCCATGCGGGGGGCGGGAGAAGCGAGCACCCCCTGCATCAATCCCTGGGCCCGGTCCTCGATCAGGGTGATGGTGGAGAAGATCCCGGCAAAGAGCATCAGCATCAGCAGCATGCCGGGATAGAAATATTCCGCATAGGAGACGTTCGCCAGGCCTGGCGCGCGAAACGATGGAGAGAATCCTGCTCCGAGAAAGGCCCAGATCAGCAAGGGTTGCGCCAGACTGCCCACCACCCGGTGGGGTTGACGGAAAAATCGCACCAGTTCGCGTCTGGCCAAAGTGAGGGCGGGACGGATCATCGACACTCCTCCTCGTCGAGGGTCAATGCCCGGCCAGTGAGATGAATGTACAGATCTTCCAAAGAGGGTTGCTTGATGGCCAGGGTGTGAATCCGCTCCCTGTGGTCTTTAAGAAGTGTCGCCATGATCTGCAACAGATTCTCCCCCCGCACCCGCAGTTCGTGATTCTGGAGTTGCACCGCGAGTCCGGGAAGATCGGTCAGGGCTTTGGCCATGGTCTGGAGATCCTCTCCCTGAATGACCAGAAGTTCCTGGCCCAGACGGGCCGACAGGCGGGCAGGGGAGTCTGCCGCCAGCAGTTGCCCCTGCCGCAAAATGGCCACCAGATCGGCTTTCTCGGCCTCGGCGAAGATGTGGCTGGTCATGAGAATGGTGACGCCGCGTTTTTTCTGCAACCGCTGCAAGGTGGCCATGAAGGCCAGACGCCCGCCAGGATCCAGTCCCACGGTGGGTTCGTCCAGCAGCAGCAGGCGGGGTTCGTGGAGCAGAACCTTGACCAGTTCCGCCTGGCGGGCCAGACCGCCTGAAAGGGTCTCCACCCGCTCCCCGAGACGTTCTCCCAGGTCGCTCCAGGGCAGGGCGTCCCGGACTCTTTGTGCGAAAAGATGTCCGGGGATGGCGTGCAGATCGGCGTGAATGCGAAAGTTCTCCATCACGGTCAGATGCTTGTCCAAAGCCGGCTTCTGAAAGACCACCCCCATGGATGCCCGGGCGGCGTTGGGGGTGGCGATCAGGTCGTGACCGTGGAGGTGAATCGTGCCGGTGCTGGGACGGGCGAGTCCGCAGAGAATCCGGAACAACGTGGATTTGCCGCTGCCGTTGGGACCGGTCAAAACAAAAAAGGCCCCTTGAGGAATGAGCAGATCGATCCCGTTCAAGGCGACACGGGGCGGTTGTTTCCGTCCGCCTGGATAACAGTGACCCAGGCGATGAATGGCGACCGCCGGAATTTGTGGGTCCGCTGTCATGTGGATTCGCCGGTTAGTTCCACCCGCAAAAGCAGGATGGCCGAGATCATCAGCATCCATCCTCCGGACTGCCACACGAAAGGCCAGGGGAGAAGCAATCCCAACGCTGTCATGACGATGGCGGTCAGATGAATGATCCAGTGGGACTCCATCAGGCGGTCGTTCCGGTTGAAAGGGAGAACCCCCAGCATCAGGCTCAAGGTCCAGCCCAACAGGATCAGCACCCCGAACAGCAGGCGCAACTGTGGCTCCGGCCTGATCGGCCACAAAAGCGCGGTCAGAAGCGCCAGCGCGCCGCAAATATCGGCGATCCATATATAATGGTTGGGCGGGGATTTTCGGGTTGGCCAGGCGACCCGGGTGAGTTGCACCAGAGAGATCATGCCGGGCAGGAGCGCGGGCCACAGCCAGCGGGGATCGTTCTCCGGGACAAAAAGCGCCACCGGCACCAGAATCCAGGACAATACCAGGCCGGCCATCCAGAGTTGGATTTTGGGTATGGCGTCGATGTCCGGTCGGGAGACGGCCAGACGCATGGCGACCAGCAATGCGCCTGCCCAGCCGAAGATGCCCCAGGTCAGATGGGTGCCCACCATGGCGAAACGGTCATAGGCCAAAAAGCCATGGGAGTACTCTCCGAGAAAGACCCCTCCCAGAAAAAACACCCCGGTCAGAGAGAGCATGGCCAGACGCAGCAGACCGATCACCATGCCTGTGCGGGTGGTTCGCAACAGCATGATCCATGCCTGCAACAAAAAAAAGAGACAGCCGATGCCAACTCCAGCCGAGGCCACCAGCAGAGTCCAGGGATGCAGCGTGGTGCCGATCCCGAGAAATACCGTCAGCGCGCCGATGGCCAGGGATCCGAGCGTCCAGGGATTCAGAGCGGGCCAGGGCAGGGGAATCCCGGTCCATCGGGGCATCCATCGCTGCGCCAGTCCGATCAGACCAATGGTCAGCACCCCCAGGACATACAGATGGACCGCGGCCACGGTGATCGGAAACAGAGGCTGTTCGTGGAGCTTGTCACCCCAGGCAAGCATCACTCCGCCGGTCAAGGCCAGAAAGGCGGTGGAAACGATGAAAAAGTGCTGTCCCAGGTTGGCTGCGGCGGAGTCCGGCGGAGTGGAGGGGGGGGTGATCACTGTGCGTTTTCCCGTTGACTGTGTGAAATTACATGCCTACACTCGAATATGTGATCGAGGGGGGTCACGTGAACTCTTTGAACTATCTCAAGAAAAGGGTCTCCCGTCAAGTTTTTGCGCCCGGCCTTCGCGTTTTTTGCGCCAAATGGTAATTTTTTTGAACTTTCTTGATGCAAGTCAATGTGATCTACCCAGGATCGCATTAAATTGACATGATAGGTTGCAAAACAGTTTGTGCGTTTTGCCGCGTCCGATTTTTATTGCCCACTTCCACCACTCCAAGGCGAGGGATATACCATGCAAGGAAACGAGACTCAGCGGTCAAATCAAGGAGAGGAGCCAGTACCCGCCATGCAACAGCTTTTGGATAATCCATTCATGTTGCTGTTTATTGGGGTTCTGTTCCCCACGGTTTTCTATATCTTGTGGGGGATCATGGAAATCATCTCGATCCCCGCGGTTAAGTAAAATTTTAACATAAACAAGGAACTTCTATGGGCAACGAACTCGGAAGGAGGGTCACAGCATGAGCATTCTGCCTCCCTCGCAGAAAATCTGGTGGAAAGAACCGATCCATGGCATCGAAATCATGTGGATCATCATCGCCTTGATCTGGTGTCTGGTGCTGTTCGCGTGGATGCCCTATTGGCATGTCTACGGCAAACAGAATCTCTCCAACGAATCCTACAAAACCCCGCCGGAGAAGTTCGAAGCCAAGGCCAACGCCATGGCCAAGGCCCATACGGTGCGGACCGAATCCAAATCGAATATCCCGGTGGTCAAACCCCCGGCTGGCAGCGATGTCTATCTGCTGGGTCGCCTCTGGCAGTGGTGGCCGATCCTGGAACTGGAGAAGAACAAAACCTATCGCCTGCATATCTCCTCCCTGGACTGGCAGCACGGCTTCTCCCTGCAACCCACCAATATCAATCTGCAAATCCTTCCGGGATATGAAACGGTGGTGACCATTACCCCAGACCAATCCGGTGAGTTCGCCGTTGTCTGCAATGAATATTGCGGCGTCGGCCATCACACCATGTTGGGCAAGATCTACGTGAAATAGGGAGAAAAGATCACCATGGCTGCCAAAATGTTCCGTCAGTGCCCGGATACGGGCCTTTTCTTCCACAAATCCGCCGAGTCCCTCATGAAGGCCCATGCCGTCCTCGGCGTGGTCTATCTTCTGATCGGTGGACTCCTCGGGCTGCTGGTCGCCTTGACCCGCATGCCCTCGCTGCACATCCTCAGCGCAGAGAATTTCTATCTGGCCCTCTCCATCCATGGAACGGCCATCCTCATCTTCTGGGTCATCTTCTTTGAAATGGCGGTGCTCTATTTCGCCGCATCGACGCTGCTCCGCTGCCGTCCCGCAGCTCCGGGAATCGGCTGGATCGGCTTCCTGCTCATGGTGGTGGGATCTGTCCTGGTGATGGTCGCCTTCCTGCGGGGCAACTCCAGCGTCATGTTCACCTCCTATGTGCCGATGCCGGCGGAACCGATCTTCTACCTCGGCCTGATCCTCTTCGCCGTGGGCGCCCTGATCGGCTGCTTCATCTTCCTGGCCACCCTCGTGATCGCCAAGCAGGAGCAAACCTATGACGGCTCCATCCCGCTGGTGACTTTCGGCGCCCTCACCGCCACCATCATCGCCATCTTCACCATCGCTTCCGGCGCCGTGATCCTCATCCCGACCCTGCTGTGGTCGCTGGGCTTCATCAACCACATCGATCCCCTGATGTACCGCACCGTCTGGTGGGCCCTGGGTCACTCCTCCCAGCAGATCAACGTCTCCGCCCATGTCTCCATCTGGTACGCCATCGCCGCCATCCTCTTCGGCGCCCGGCCCATGTCGGAGAAGGTCAGCCGTACCGCTTTCCTGCTCTACATCCTCTTCCTGCAACTGGCCAGCGCCCATCACATCCTGGCCGATCCCGGCGTCAGCTCCACCTGGAAGGTCTTCAACACCAGCTATGCCATGTACCTGGCCGTGCTCGCCAGCATGATCCATGGCCTGACCGTCCCGGGCTGCATCGAAGTCGCCCAACGCAAGAAAGGCTTCAACAATGGCCTGTTCGAGTGGCTCCGCAAGGCCCCCTGGGCCAACCCGGTCTTCTCCGGCATGTTCATCTCCCTGATCGTCTTCGGCTTCATCGGCGGTATCACCGGTGTGGTCATGGGAACCGAGCAGATCAACCTGATCATCCACAACACCATCTTCGTGCCGGGCCACTTCCACGCCACCGTGGCTGTGGGTACCACCCTGGCCTTCATGGCCATCACCTACTTCCTCATCCCGGTGCTGTTCCGTCGCGCGCTGATCTGGCCGGCTGCATGCAAATGGCAGCCCTACATCTTCAGTGCCGGCATGCTGATCCTGATCCTCTTCCTGCTGGGCGCCGGTACCCTGGGTGTGCCGCGTCGTCACTGGGATATCAACTTCTCTGACGCGGCTCTGCAGTTCCAGTTCGCGGGTACGGCCATCACCATGATGGGTATCGCCGGCATCGGTGGCCTCCTGGCCGCGGTGGGTGGCGCGCTCTTCTGCCTGATCGCCGTGGGTTCGCTGATCTTCGGCAAACGTCTCGATCCGGGTGCGGGCTTCTTCTCCAGCTTCGGCTTCCCCATGAGCGCCTCCAGCTATAATGTGGAGCGTCCTGGCAAGCTGGGTCTGGCCCCGATCGAACAGACCGGTGACGGCGGCGTCCATGCCAAGGGCACCTTTGTCCTGGCCCTGGTCTTCCTGGCATCCTTCGTCATCTACTTCTTCATCAACGCCAAGTATCTCTCTTCCATCTGGCCGATGGGCTGATGCTGTAAAATTCCGGGGCGGTATTTTTCCGCCCCGGAAAAATTATTTTTTCGATTTTGTTGTTCTTTTAAGTCGCAACCATTCCGGGATGTTGATTCTTAAACCCGGCGGCAATGCGGGACGCACGGCTGAAAAGGCGCCGCTTTGCGGCCTGCTGGGCGCGCGCAAAAGCGCGCCAAAAGCAAAGTCCCAAGGGCTTTGCCCTTGGAGCCCA
>JADGAB010000201.1 GCA_015232245.1 Magnetococcales bacterium
GTCGCGGGTGTGACCTGATCTGTCGCGCCATCCTTGGGGATGGCAACTTTTGAACAAAAGCGGGGGTCTGGGGGATTCCTCCCCCAGGGTTTTGACTTTTCAACATGAAAATCCTTGATATTTTGATTTTCAAGAAATTTTTATGTTTGAAAATCCCAAGGGTCTCACTCCTGGACCCTTTAGTAAGTGAATCACCGCATCCCGGCATGGATGCGGTGTGACATGACATCCAATTTCCTGACAAGGGATTCTGATCGATACCATGGGCAATCTGCTTCGGAACAAATGGTTGGTGGCGATTCTGGCCCTCGCCGTTGTGGCGGCGGTGGGCGGATACCTCCTGCTGGCGCCGGATTCCGCGGACAAGAAAAGATCCATCGCCATGGAGCGGTCGAAGGTGGCCCAACCGGACAAGAAACCGGCTCCCGCCTCCCCCGGCAATGGCCTGGCGGAAACGCCGGCCAAACGGGAGGTAGTGGGGAGCGTGACCCAGTTCAAGGGATTGGCCTACGCCAGTTTCGAGAACGTCAAGCGTACCTTGTCCGACGGCGCGCCGCTATTCCAGGGGGACCAGATCGTCACCGGCAAGGAGGCGCGCCTCATCCTGAAAATGCGGGATGACGCGGTGATCGCCCTGGGTCCGGACAGCGAATTTCTCATCGAGGATTACCGTTTCGCCCCCAAGGAGGAGAGCGGCAACGGGGTTGTCAACATGACCCAGGGGACCATGCGTTTCAATTCGGGCAAACTGGCCCAGATGAAAAATCAACCCTTCAAGGTGGTCACCCCGGTGGCCACCCTGGGGGTGCGGGGCACCGAAGGGTTCGTGCGCCTCGGAGATGGCAAGGGCAAGGATCGGGAGATCGAGGTGATCACCCTGCAAAAGGAGCTCCGCGTCTGGATGGAGGAGGCCGCCAGGTCCGCTCCGGCGCCCGCCGCGTCTCTGGGAGGGATCCATTTCTCCTGGGCCTGGTCTTTGGTGGCCGACGCTTTCGCCGCGGATACCAGCAAGGAGTCCCAGAACGTCAAGAAGGGCGAAAAGCTCTCCGGCAGCGCCAACAAGGCCCCGGAGATCCGCAAGGCCACCCGGGAGGAGCTGAAGGCCGCCTATGCCAGCACCGCGGTGCGCAAGCTCTCCCCCAACGGGGTGCAAAAGCTCCTCTCCCAGACCGCCGAGGCCATGGTGGCCAAGGGATTGGCGCCGGACAAGGCCACGGCGGAGAAGATGCTCAAAAAATCCCCGGACGCCATCCAGGAACTGGTGGACAAGGCCGAGAAAAAACTGAACCAGGAGCTGGAAAAGGCCATCGATCGCAAGATCGATCTGGAAGAGAAGGCCGACAAGCTGGACGCCAAGCTCAAAGAGAACCTGGGCGCGGAAGCCTATGCCAAGGTCAAGGAGGCCGAGGAGAGCAAAGCCAACAAGATCAATGATCTGCTGAATGATCAGGAGCAGAAGCTCAAGAACGGCCTGGGGGATGAGGCTGCGGAAACCGTCCACCAGATCGAGAACGAAAAGGCGGAACAGAAGGCCTATCTGGCGGTCGAGACCGCCGAGAAGATCGAGAAGTTGTCGGGGGACAAGTATAACGATGTCAACAATATCCTCGCCGGCAGTGAAAAGCAGGGCAAGGTCGAAAAACAGGAGTTGATCAACCAGATCAAGGGGGTGGTGTCTGCGGACAAGGCCGAGCAGATCGTGGAGTTGTACCTCAAGCAGCAGGCCGAGGCCCAGGCCATCGATCAGGCCAGCCAGAAACAGTTGCAGGCAGCCCTCTCCGCGGAGAACTACCAGAAGTTGCAGAGTCTGAACGCGGAGACCGGACAGAAAATCGCCCAGATCAATCAGGAAGCGACCAAACAGATGGAGGGCGCGGTTCCCGCCGACAAGCTGGGGGTGCTGCGCGCTTTTGAAGCGGAGAAGCAGCAGTTGCAATCCCAGCCGGTGTTGAACGAGGCGATCTTGAATACCAAGAGCACCTCGGAGAGCCAGGAGAACAAGGTTATTCAGAAAAGCGATGCGGAGGTGCAGCAGTTCGTGAACGGGCTGGCCAACGCGGTCAAGGCTGGCGTGCCGGTGGAGGTGGTGCTGCAGAAGCTGGCGGACGCGGCGCAGGCGGCCAAACGTGAGGAGGCCAACCGTCTGGGGGTCGATCTGGAGGAGGCCAAAAAGATCGCGGAGGAGACCAAAACCGCCCTGTCGGAAGAGGAGAAAAAGGAGAAACCCAAGACCGGGGAGAAACCCAAGACCGGGGAGAAACCTGCGGAGGAGAAGCCCTCCACCGAGGAGAAGCCCTCCACCGAGACCAAGAAGGCGGACGAGCCTGCGGAAAGCAAGCCGGCCCCCCCGACCCCTGCCCCCGAGGTCACCACCACGACTTCGACCATTCCCGGTTCCACGCCGTCGGATCCGGCCACCCAGCCGGCTGCCGGCAGCACCACCACGACCACGACCACGATTCCCCCCAATGTGGCGCCGACCATTCTGCCGCAGAGCTTCACCATTCCGGAGAACTCTCCTACGGGAACCGAAGTGGGGCAGTTGGTGGCCACCGACGTGGATGTCGGGGATCAGTCACGCCTGACTTTTGCCTTGAGCGGTGCGGATGCCGCCCCTTTTGAGGTGGATGCCCAGACCGGCAAGATCAAGGTAAAGGTAAAGGAGAATAATTCCATTCCATTGGATTTCGAGAAGAAATCTGTCTACACCATGACCGCCACGGTGACTGACCCCCGGGGCGGCACCGCCTCGGCCAAGGTGGTGATCAATCTCACGGATGTCAACGAGGCGCCGTCCGTCACGTCCCCTGCCAGCGTCACCTTTGCCGAAAATGCCACCGGCACCGTCTATACCGCCACGGCCACGGATCCGGACGCCGGGGATCAGGTCACGCTTGCCATGTCCGGCACCGACGCGGCCCTGTTCAATTTCGATCCGGCCACCGGCGAGGTGACTTTCAAAAACAGTCCGGATTTCGAGTCCCCCCAGGACAAGAACAAAAAAAACAAATACAACATCGTCATCACCGCCACCGACAAGGCCGGCCTGCCAGGCAGTCAGTCTGTGACTATCGAAGTTCAACCCGTCAACGAACCCCCGACGGTCATCTCCCCGGACAAAGTGACTTTTGCCGAAAACGGCACCGGCATCGCCTATCAGGCCAGCGCCTCGGACCCGGATGCCGTGGATACGGCCACCTGGTCTCTGGGAGGCGTGGACGCGGCCCTGTTCGCCATCGCTCCGGCCACCGGCGAGGTCACCTTCAAGCAGCCGCCGGACTTCGAGAATCCCCAGGACGCGGGCAAGAACAATATCTATGACATCGTTGTGATCGTCACCGACACCGGCGGACTGACCGCCTCCAAAGGTGTGACCATCACCGTCACCAATGCCAACGATGCCCCGGTGGTCACTTCCCCTGCCAGCGTCGATTTCCCCGAAAACGCCACCGGCGTGGTCTATACCGCCACAGCCACGGATCAGGACGCCGGAGACAAGGTGACGCTGACGCTCTCCATGTCGAGACCGGATGCCTCCCTGTTCAATTTCAACGCCACCACCGGGGCCGTGACCTTCAAGAAGAGTCCGGACTTCGAGTCTCCCAAAAACCAGAACAAGGACAATCTCTACCAGATCACCATCACCGCCACCGACAAGGCCGGTTCCACCGGCTCCAGGGATGTGGTCATCGGCGTCACCAATGTCAACGAACCCCCGACGGTCATCTCTCCGGCGGCGGTGAGCTTCGCCGAAAACGGCACCGGCGTGGTCTATCAGGCCACCGCCGCGGATCCGGATGCCGGGGATACGGCCACCTGGTCTCTGGGCGGCGTGGACGCGGCCCTGTTCGCCATCAATCCGGCCAGCGGCGCGATCACTTTCAAGCAGTCGCCGGATTTCGAGAATCCCCAGGACGCGGGCAAGAACAATGTCTATGACATCGTGGTGATCGTCACGGACAAGGAGGGGCTGACCGGCTCCAAAGGTGTGGCCATCACCGTGACCAATGCCAACGATCCCCCGGTGATCACCTCTCCGGCGGAGGTGAGCTTTCCGGAAAACGCCACCGGCATCGCCTATCAGGTGACGGCCACGGATCAGGATGCCGGAGACAAGATCACCCTCTCTCTGTTGGGAACGGACGCGGCTCTGTTCAATTTCAACGCCGCCACCGGGGCTGTGACCTTCAAGTCAAGTCCGGATTTCGAAAAACCCAAGGATCAAAGCAAGGACAACCGTTACCAGATCACCGTGAGCGCCTCGGACAAGGGGGGGGCGGTCACGACGCTGGATGTGACCATCATCGTGACCGATGTCAACGAGGCCCCGACGGTCATCTCTCCGGCGGCGGTGACTTTCGCGGAGAACGCCACCGGTGTGGTCTATCAGGCCACGGCCTCGGACCCGGACGCCGGGGATGTGGCCACCTGGTCCCTGGGAGGCGCGGACGCGGCCCTGTTTGCCATCGATCCGACCAGCGGCGCGGTGAGCTTCAAGAAAAGTCCGGACTTCGAAAAGCCCCAGGATGCGGGACAGGATAATGTCTACGATATCCTGGTGATCGCCACGGACAAGGGGGGGCTGACCGGCTCCAAGGCCGTGACCGTCACCGTGACCGATGTCAACGAGCCCCCGGCCATCACTTCGCCGGCTGCGGTGACCTTCCCGGAGAACTCCGCCGGGGTGGCCTACGCGGCCCAGGCGGTGGATCCGGACGCGGGAGACAAGCTCACCTGGAGCCTCTCCGGCACCGATGCGGCGTTCTTTGACCTGGATGTCAACACCGGGGCGGTCAGCTTCAGGCAAAAGCCCAATTTCGAATCCCCCCAGGACGCGGGCAAGGATAATGTCTATGACCTGACCTTGACGGTCACCGACAAAAGCGGTCTGTTCGATTCCAAGGCCGTGACCATCACGGTGATCAATGTCAACGAGGCCCCCGTCGCGGTGGATGACGCGGGCACGGCCCGGGAGGCGGGAGGAGCGGCCAACGCCACGCCGGGGAGTACAGCCACGGGCAATGTGCTGACCAACGATACCGATCCGGAGAACGATCCTCTGACCGTGACCGCCATCCGCACCGGCGGGGTCAAGGGAAGCGGTGTCGCGGGCACCCTGGCAAGCCCCCTGACCGGCGCCCACGGCGCTTTGACCGTGACCGCCTCGGGGGGGTATGTCTACACGGTCGATGAAAACGACCCGGTGGTCAACGCCCTGCAGGTGGGACAGAGCGTGACCGACGCGTTCAACTATACCGTCTCCGATGGGGCGCTTTCCGATGTGGGGGTGCTGACCATCACCATCCAGGGAGCCAACGACGCCCCCGCCATCACCACACCCGCCACGGTCGGCTATGCCGAAAACGGCGCCGGACCGGTGCTGACCGCCACGGCCATCGATCCGGAAGGAGACAGCTTTGTCTGGTCCCTCTCCGGTACCGACGCGGGCCTGTTCACCCTGGATCCGGCCACCGGGGAGTTGCGTTTCAAGGTCTCTCCCAACTTCGAAGCCCCCCAGGATGCCAATCACGACAACGTGTATGACGTGATGCTCACGGTCACGGATACGGGCCCGGGGGCGGCCTCCTCCAGCAAGGCTGTGGCCATCGCGGTCACGGATGTCAACGATCCCCCGGTGGGCAAGGATGACGCCGCCACCGCCGTGGAGGCCGGCGGCACGGCCAACGCCACCCCGGGCAGCAATGCCACGGGCAATCTGCTGGCCAACGACACCGACGAGGATGCCCAGACCACCCTGACCGTCACCGCCATTCGCACCGGCGCGATCTTGGGCAACGGCACGACTGGCGCCCTCGGCGCGTCTTTGACCGGTCTCTACGGCAGCCTCACGGTGCAGGCGGACGGAAGCTTTGTCTATGCGGTCAACAACGCCCTGCCCGCGGTGGAGGCCCTGAAACCCGGTCAGAGCCTGAACGAGAGTTTCAACTACACCCTGTCGGATGGCCTGTTGACCGCCATGGCCAAACTGACCATCACCATCCAGGGGGCCAATGACGCGCCGGTGGCCATCGATGACGCCGGTTCCACCACCCGCACCAATACCCCGGCCACTCCGGGGAACGCTTCGGGCAATCTTTTGACCAACGATACCGATGTGGAAGGGGATGCCTTGGCGGTCTCCGCCATTCGGGTCGGCGCCACCGAAGGTGGGGGTGCCGCCGGAACCCTGGGCGCGCCGTTGACCGGAACCTATGGCACCCTGACGGTCACCTCCGACGGCGGCTATCTCTATGTGGTCAACGAGACTCTGCCGGCCATCCGCACCCTGGCCACGGGTCAGACGGTGACGGACCGTTTCAACTATACGGTGACGGACGGATCCCTGACCGATACGGGGGTGTTGACCATCACCATCAACGGGGCCAACAGCCCCCCGGTGGCAGTCGATGACGCGGCCACGGCGGTGGAGGCGGGGGGCACCAACAACACCACCCCCGGAGCCAATGCCA
>JADGAB010000202.1 GCA_015232245.1 Magnetococcales bacterium
GCGCGCTTTTCAAAAGGGAATTGCGAAGCAATTCCCGGGCGCGCCCGGCAGGCCGCAAAGCGACGCCTTTTCAGCCGTGCGTCCTGCATTGTCGCCGGGTCTGAAATTCAACATCCCGAAATGGTTGCGGTTTAGAACAATTTAGCACAGTCAGCCAAATCCATCCAGGGAGGAATTGGCGCTTTTGACCGACCCTGTGCCCTGTGGGGCATTCCCGCAGGAACGCCCCACAAGACAACTCTTAAAATCAGGGACGGAACAGATTGATGACCTTGTTCTTGTCATACTCCGGATGACCACCCACCAGCTTCACGATGGAGGCCAGCCGTTCATCCAGGGTTTCCCGTTCCACCTTGTACAAAAGCCCCATGGGACGATGCCCTTCTCCGTCGCCCCGGGCCAGTTCCATGGCCTTGCCCAGATCCGAGGGATCGTGATCCTCGGGGATCTCCCGCATCAGATCCCGATAGTATTGAATCGTATCGATGCGATTGTAGGTCACGCACTGGGAGTAGATGTTGACATACGAAAACCCTTTGTGCTCCATGGCGCCCTTGATCAGGTCCGCGCACACCTTGGGCTTGCCGGCAAATGCCTGGGCCACATACGTGGCGCCGTAGGTCAGCATGTACAGCAGAGGATTCATCGGATCGTCCGGACCGCCATAAGGGGTGGTATAGGCCTTGAGCTCCCGGCGGGAGGTCGGCGAATACTGACCCTTGGTCAGACCATAGATGCCGTTGTCAAACAGGACATAAGTCAGATTGACATTCCGGCGGGCCATATGGGGCATGTGACCACCCCCGATGGCAAAGCCGTCGCCGTCACCACCGGTCACCACCACCAGTTGATCGGGACGGGCCAATTGGGCCCCGGTGGCCACCGGTCCGGCGCGACCATGCAGGGTGTGCATCTTGTAGGACTGCATGAAATAGGGGGTCCGGGAGGAACAACCGATCCCGGAGACGTTGATCATGTTGGTGGGATCCACCCCCAACTCGGAGACGGCGCGCAGAATGGCGTTCAGAATGCCATGATGGCCGCAACCCGGACACCAGACGACATTGACATCCGATTTGTACTCCTTCGGAGCCATCTCTTTTTTATGCAATGCGGCGATAGACATCAGAGCACCTCCTTGACCTTGGTCACGATCATCGCCGGATTGAAGGGCAATCCGCCGCAAATGGTGTAGGGAATGGGACGAATGGACGTTTCCGCGCGAATGAAATGACTCAGTTGTCCCTGGTAATTGACCTCGGGCACGAGGATCTTTTTGCAGGTCTTGGCAAAGGCTTCATACTGGGCCACCGGCATGGGCCACATCAGCTTGGGATAGAAACCCTTCACCTTGAGTCCCTCGGCGCGCAGACGGGCCACCGCTTCGCGCGCCACACCGATGGTGCTGCCCCAGGTGATGATGCCCACATCCGCATCCCCATCGCCATCCACTTCCACCGGCTTGTAGGTTTCCGCCAGCCCGGCGATCTTGCCGAAACGCTTGTGGTGCATGGCCTCGTGATTGGCCGGCACCCAGGAGGGGGAACCGCTGGCCCCATGCTCCAGACCCGTGGCGATATGCTCGCCCCCGGGAGTGCCGGGATCGGCCATGGGGGAGATCAGGTCATCGGTCATGGCATAGCGGAAATATTTCCCTTGTCCATCCCAACGCTTGCGACTCACCAGAGTGAAACTCTCCGGCTTCGGGGCGGGAATGGTCTGGGTCGAGAAGGCCAGCGAACCGTCGGAAAGCAGAATCACCGGACATTGAAACCGTTCGGCCATGTTCAGGGCGTCCACGGTCATTTCCACGCAATCCTTCACGTCCTCCACCGACAGAACCACCCGGGGAGCATCCCCGTGGGTGCCGTGAATGGCCAGGAACAGATCTGACTGCTCGTGTTTGGTGGGCAGACCCGTGGAAGGGCCGCCACGCTGGACATCCACCACCATCACCGGCAACTCGCCCATGGAGGCCATGCCGAGCAGTTCGCTCATCAGGGAGAGTCCAGGCCCCGAGGTGGCGGTCATGCACTTCTTGCCCGCATAGGAGGCGCCCAGCACCTGGGCGATGGAGGCGATTTCGTCTTCGGCCTGCACCAGGGTGCCGCCGACTTTGGGAATATGGGTGGCCACGAACTTGGCGATCTCGGTGGCCGGGGTGATGGGATAGGCGGAGTAGAACTCCAGTCCACCCAGCAAAGCCCCCATGCCCACGGCGTCGTTGCCGGAGATGATGATCACATCCTTGGCGGGCACCGGATCGGCCACGCGTCTGGTATCCAGTTTCTTGACCCCTGCGCCCAACTCCTTGCCCTTTTCGAAGGCTCTGAGGTTGAAATCAAGAATCTCCTCACCCTTTTTCTTGAACTTGTTGGTCAAAACCTGCCGCAGAGTCTCTTCGCTGATGTTGAAGAGAACCGACAAGGCTCCCATGGCCACCATGTTCTTGGAACGGTAGGAACCCAGCTCCTTGGCCGCCTGGGACATGGGAATGGCATAGGCGATCACCCCGTCCGGAATCACCGGTTCGAAATCACCGCCCGGATAGTCGTAGACAAAGACCGTCCCGGGTGTGAGAAGATGCTTGTTCATCTCATAGGCTTCACCGTTGTAGGCGCAAAAGACATCAAAGGTGTCGCCCTGATTGTACACCCGTTCGGAACTGACCCGAATCTGGTACAAACAATACCCCCCCTTGATCTCAGCCGGGAAGGTCTTGAAGGTGTACACCTCCAGGCCAGCCCGCGCGCAGGCAGCGGCGATGAAATCACCGGTAGAGACGACCCCCTCGCCTCCTTCCCCGGCGATCCGGATGATCAGATCGTTTTCTTTAGACATCGAGCGTTCCTTTCTTGCTTTTTAAGTATGACCGCTCCACCAAGCTGGAGCGGTCAGAGGATGCCCTTTCTAGCCCTTCAGAGAGCGTTTGACGACAACGCCCATCTCGGCTGGTGAACGGGCGATATGCACACCGGCGTTTTCCAGAGCCTCGAACTTTTCGGCTGCGGTCCCCTTGCCGCCCGAAATGATCGCTCCGGCGTGTCCCATGCGTTTGCCTTTCGGCGCTGTGGCACCGGCGATGAAAGCGGTCACCGGTTTGGTCATGTGCGCCTTGATCCAGGCGGCAGCCTCTTCCTCGGCGGTCCCACCGATCTCACCGATCATGATCACCGCCTCGGTCTGGGGATCGTTTTGAAACATGGAGAGACAATCGATGAAATTGGTGCCATTGATCGGATCCCCACCCAGTCCCACGCAGGTGCTCTGACCCAGGCCCGCCGCCGTGGTCTGAGCCACGGCCTCGTAGGTCAGGGTGCCGGAACGGGAGACCACGCCCACGTTTCCCACCTGATGGATATGTCCCGGCATGATGCCGATCTTGCATGCGCCGGGAGTGATCACACCCGGGCAGTTCGGACCCACCAGACGGGTGGCGCGACCGGTCAGGAACCGCTTCACCTTCACCATGTCCAATACCGGGATCCCCTCGGTGATGCAGACCACCAGTTTCAGACCGGCGTCCGCGGCTTCCATGATGGCGTCCGCGGCAAAAGGCGGCGGCACGAAGATCACCGAAGCGTCCGCGCCGGTCTCCCGAACCGCGTCAGCCACGGTATTGAACACCGGACGATCCAGATGACGGGTGCCACCCTTGCCGGGAGTCACCCCGCCAACCATCTGGGTGCCGTAGGCGATGGCCTGCTCGGAATGGAAGGTTCCATTGGCCCCAGTGAATCCCTGGCAGATCACCCGGGTATTCTTGTCAACCAGAATGCTCATCGAAAACCTCCCTTATTGAATGGCAGCCACCACCTTGGTGGCGGCGTCGTCCAGATCGTCTGCGGGAATGATGGCCAGTCCCGATTGACGCAAGATCTCCTTGCCCAGATCCACATTGGTTCCGGCGAGCCGGACCACCAAAGGCACCTGGACATCCACCTTCCGCGCCGCCGCCACCACGCCATCCGCGATCACGTCGCAGCGCATGATGCCGCCGAAGATGTTGATCAGCACCCCCTTGACGCTCGGATCCGACAGAATCAACTGCAATGCGGCGGTCACCGATTCGGTGGTGGCCCCGCCCCCCACATCCAGGAAGTTGGCCGGACTGCCCCCTTTGAGCTTGATGATGTCCATGGTGGCCATGGCCAGTCCGGCCCCGTTCACCATGCAGCCGATGGTGCCATCCAGGCTGATGTAGTTGAGCTCATGCCGGGAGGCTTCCACCTCGCGGGGATTCTCCTCGTCGAGATCCCGCAGTTCGCGGATATCCTTGTGACGGTAGAGGGCGTTGCTGTCGAAGTTCATCTTCGCGTCCAGCGCCATCACGTCCCCGTCATCGGTGACCACCAGAGGATTGATCTCCGCCAAAGAGGCGTCGGTGGCGACGAAGGCGTTGTACAGCGCGGTCATGAACTGCACCGCCTTGTTGATCTGGGCCCCTTGCAGTCCCAGAGCGAAGGCCAGATTGCGCGCCTGATAACCCTGAAAACCCACCGCCGGATCGACAGCCTCCTTGAGTATTTTCTCCGGGCTGTGGGCCGCGACCTCTTCGATCTCCATGCCCCCTTCGGTGGAGGCCATCATCGTGACCCGACCCGTGGCCCGGTCGATGACCATGCCCAGATAGAGTTCACGGGCGATGCGGCAGCCCTCCTCGACATAGACCCGCTTGACCTCCTTGCCCGCCGGACCGGTCTGTTTGGTGACCAGGGTCATGCCGAGCATGCGGTTGGCCTCCTCCCGCACCTCGTCAACACTGCGCACCACCTTGACGCCCCCCCCTTTGCCACGGCCACCGGCGTGAATCTGCGCCTTGACCACGAACACGGCGGAGCCCAGTTCCTTGGCTCCGGCCACAGCCTCTTCCGGGGTGAAGGCGACGTGACCACGGGGGACTTTCACCCCGAAGCCGGCCAGGATCTTTTTTGCCTGATATTCATGAATATTCATAATGTCTCACCAGTTTCGCTCCAACGGTCAAAGTCAAGACTCCCTGTGAATCGCGCTCCAATCAAATGGGACTTACGGTCCCATAAGCCGGCAACAGACGGGGTGCTACCCTTCCCGGCTGAATACCTGCCGACTCCAATTGCTCCAGGTAGGCTTCCAGATGCCCAAGTCCCGGTTCCTGCGCATGTTTCACGCTCGCGGCAAACTCCGCGGCACTCGCGCCGGCCCGGCGACCAAAGACCAGGATCTCCAACAACGCATTGCCCATCAGGCGATTCCGCCCGTGGACCCCCCCCGTCACTTCTCCGGCGGCAAACAGACCGGGCATGTCCGTGCCGCCGTTGGGCAGAATGGTCACTCCGCCGTTTTGATAGTGCAACGTGGGATAAGCCAGCAAGGGTGCCTGACGCAGATCCAACCCCATGCGCAGATACTCCTTGAACCGTCCGGGAAACTCCCGTTCGATGGTGCCCCGTCCATGAATCAGCTCGATGAGGGGAATATCCAGCCACACCCCCACCGGTCCGGAGGGCAACTCCACCCCGTTGTCGAACTCGGTACACTCCCGGATGATGGCCGCCGTGGTCACGTCCCGGGGTTCCAGGCCGAACACGAACTCATCCCCGTGACGATTGAGGAGTTGCGCCCCGAGACCACGGAACTTCTCGGTGATCAGCAGTCCCGCCAGTTTTTCCGGAAAAACCACTCCGGTGGGGTGATACTGACAGTTCTGCAGATCCCGCAGCGGCACCCCGGCCCGATAGGCCAGAACCAGACCATCCGCCATGGCCCCGTGATGATTCGAGGTGGGGAATCCACCCAGATGGAGCCGTCCGAATCCTCCCGTGGCCAGCACCACCGCCTTGGCGCTCACCACCAGAGGCCGACCACCCGGCAGTTGTTCCAGGACCGCCCCCACCGCGCGTCCATTCTCATCGGTGAGCAACTCCACCGCCGGAGCGAACGGCATCACCGTGACCCGATCCAGACAGGCCATGCGATCCTTGAGCACCCGCATCATCTCAAGACCGGTGACATCTCCGGCGGCGTGCAGACGCTTGCGGGAGGTGCCTCCCCCGTGACGCACCTTCATGCGTCCCGTAGGGTACTTGTCGAACAGCATGCCCAACTCTTCCAGCCAGCGCAGCACGCCGGGGCCTTCGGTGACCAGGGTCTCCACCAGTTCCGGATTGCTGGTAAAGTGTCCGCCGCCCATCACGTCCAGGTAGTGTTGCGCCGGTGAATCACACTCGTGATCGGCCACCTGCATGCCACCTTCGGCCATCACGGTATTGGAATCACCCAGCCGCAGCTTGGTCACCACCAGGACACGGGCCTTTTTTTCCGCGGCCACGATGGCCGCCGCCGTCCCCGCGCCACCGCCGCCGATCACCAGAACATCGGTGATGACATCGATTTTCAAACCCTCTTCCCGGGCCTGTTCCATCAGACGCCGCACGACTGGCCGGGGGCCGGACTCCAGCAAGGA
>JADGAB010000203.1 GCA_015232245.1 Magnetococcales bacterium
TCTTTTGGTTAGGATATGCCTGAAATAACGAAAGTCAACAAAATTCTGTTCGTCCACGTTTAAGTGGGGTGGTACCCAAAACGGAAAAGCCGGAAATTCAGGTTCGCGCCGCATGGTGAGCGGATCTGCCGGAAGCGTTGCCCAATTCACGCTCGATCACGAATCATGTTCATAAGATCCTCCACCGACAGCCTGCCGCTCATGTCGCCACCTTCCAGGAGTCCGTCGGCCAGATCCCGTTTGTGCCGGTGCAGCGCCACGATTTTCTCCTCGATGGTGGCTGTGGTGATCAGACGGTAGATGGTCACCGGTCGTGATTGCCCGATGCGGTGGGCGCGGTCCGAGGCCTGATCCTCCACCGCCGGATTCCACCAGGGATCCATATGGATCACATAATCGGCTGCCGTCAGATTGATGCCAACACCCCCGGCTTTCAGGCTGATGAGAAACAGATCGCCCGACCCGGCCTGAAAGGCCTCGACGCGGGCCTGACGCTCTTTGGCTGGCGTACTGCCGTCCAGGTACTGATAGGTGACCTGCTTGTCGTCCAGCAGAGCGCGGATGAGGGCCAGATGATCGACGAACTGGCTGAACACCAACACCTTGTGCCGGTTGGCCAGCAACTCTTCCACCACCTCCCAGAAAAGCGCCAGTTTGCTGCTTTCGATAGGACTGTCGGGCAGCACCAAACGACTGTTGCAGCAGACCCGGCGCAACCGCATGATCTCGGCCAGGATCCGGAAGTGCTTCTGTTCGGATGGACCTTGCAGGCTTTCGATCTCCTCGACGGCCTTGCGCCGCATGGTTTCGTAGAGCGTCCGCTCTTCGAGGCTCATCTCCACGTTCAAAACGATCTCGGTGCGGGGCGGCAACTCTTCGAGCACCTGATTCTTGGTGCGCCGCAGCAAAAAAGGCTGGATCAGTTGCTTGAGCCTCTTCTGGGCGGCTTTGTCGCCGTTGCGTTCGATGGGCGTGGCAAACCGTTCATTGAACGACTCCAGCGATCCCAGCAATCCGGGATTGATGAATTGAAAAAGATTCCAGATCTCACCCAGATGGTTTTCCACCGGCGTTCCGGTCGTGATCAGACGAAAGGAGCCGATCAGGGCCATGGCCGATTGGGAGCGTTTGGTCTGTCGGTTCTTGATGGCCTGGGCCTCATCCAACACAATGACATTCCAGCGCACTTTAGCCAGCAGATCGGCCTCCTGCTGCAACAGGCCATAGCTGCAAATCGCCACATCAAAGGGTTGCAACGCCTCCAGAAGTTGCTCCCTTTGTCCGCCACCGAACAGGATGCCGTTCAAGGTGGGGGCGAAACGGTTGAGCTCGGCCAACCAGTTCAATCCGACCGAGGTGGGAGCCACCACCAGCGAAGGGCCTTCCTTGGCCCGCAAGAGCAGCAACGCCATGGCTTGCAGGGTTTTGCCCAATCCCATGTCGTCCGCCAGGCATCCCCCCACGCCCCAGGCCGCCAGACGCGCCAGCCAGCGGAAACCGGTCACCTGATAGTCGCGCAACTCGGCCTGTAAGGTCGAAGGCAACGCCGGCTCCAACGCCTGCACCTGATCGATCCGCTTGAGGTGGGCCTGCCAATGCTTGTCGGAATCGACCGCACCGGCATCCATCAACAACTCCCGGAAAATCGAACCGGCCAAGGGATGAAACTGACGCCCCTTGGCCTGTTTCTGGGAAAAGGCTTCGAGTTCCGCCAACCGTTTGCGAAACCGTTCCGTCAGGGCCAGAAAGCGCCCGTCGCCTAAAGGGACGAAACGTCCATCACGACCGCGCAGCAACTCCAGCAGGCGCTCCATCTCCAGGATCAAGCCGTCGTCCAGGGTCAACGCTCCGTTCACCGAAAACCACTCCTGGCTGCGTTGAACCTGAACGCGCATGGCATCCATGGCCACCGGACGACCCACCCGCATCTTCTCCCCTTCGGGCCAGGCCACCACCAGACGCTCCGCCATGGCCTGCAACTCCAGCAGCAGTTCCAGACAGGCGTCCGGTTCCTCGATCACCCATTCGGACTCACCTTCCCGGGCAGCCAGGGTGGGACAGGCGGCCAGCACATCCTGGGCGCGGGTCAACTCCTCCTGCATGTTGCGATGGGTCTGCACCCGCCTGCCCTGGACCTCGGCAATGATGGTCCTGCCGCCCCGTCCAGGCTGAAAATAAGGACCGTCCCCGGAAAAAGGACACACCAGCAGGTTGACCTTGAGCCCGTCGCCGTGGGGCAGCAGATGAATATGGGGAAGCGCATCGGCGGTTACCTCTTCGATATTGGCCACGCCTCCGCCAATGCCCGAGTGGATGGTCACCAGCGGTGCGACCGCCTGCATGGCCTGCATGACCTGCTCCTTGGCCCGGGCAGGCACGCGCAACCCCTTGTCACCGAGAATATCGGCGATCCGTTTGTGAGCCGCGGTGATTTCGATCAGTTTGCAACGGGTGGGGGTCTCCCGGATGGCGCGCACCCCTTCGCCGGTCACCGGGTCGGCAAACCGCACGTTGACCTGAGCACCTTTCTGTTCGACCAGCAATTCCGGTTCGACCCGCACCACCTCGACATTGACCGTCGGCGCATCCTCCCAGAAAACGAGCGGATGACCCGCCAGCGCCAACATGGCTTTGGACCAGTTGAACTCGAAAAAGGAGCCTCCGTAATAGTCATTCTCCCGGACGATGGCCGCGCAGACGCGTCGATCGTGATCGGTCAGAAAATCCGGACTCTCCTGATTCTGGAACAGCCGTTTCAAAGAGACCGGTCTGCCCTTGGACCAGAGGCCGGATGCGGAACGCACCTGCTCCTTGGGTTGGATGGTGCCGCTGGACGGATCGCTCAGGTGGATCATCCAGACCAGACGGCTGTCGTTGCCACTTCTGGTTTCGGTTTTTCCCGGTTTGGTGACGCCCACCTGAACCAACGCCTTCAAGGCGCGCTGCCACCCCTCCTCGTGGGAGACGATCGGCAGCAGACTCTGCATACCGCTCTCCCGTTGCAAGGCGTCGGCATGACGCGCATAGTCGGTTGCCTCGGGGTCCAGGGCGGCCACGAGGGCTGCGGCCTCCATGGCGGCCCAGCGATGGCCATGACGCATGGCCTGCTCGAACAGTGACCGCACGCCCTGAACGAATTGACGGGCATGAGCCGGATCGATCCAGTAGCGAGCCACGACATTGAGCAGCCGTTTCAGGGCAGCGTGTTGATGCTCGTCCTTCAGTCGGAGCAGGGCATCGCCAACTTTGTTCTCCTGGGCCAGAAGGAGCGCCTCGAAAGCGCGAAAGCCCGGGTTGCGGATCGGCACCAGCGGTTTTTTGTAAGCCAGGTCCAGGAGTGCAGCAAACCGGGCGCGGTGCCCGGGATCGTCACTTTTCAACAAGGCCAGGAGGTGAAACAGGCCGCTCGTCTCGTTCAGGACGATCTTTCGCTTGTCGGTGATTTTTTTTGCTAGGCGCAATTGCCCCTCGAACACCTGGATGGCGGCGCCATTTTCTCCACGCAGGAAATCGATCCACCCCTGCAATGCCTGACCATCCTGAACCACGTCGCCCGCGGCGAGCATGGTCAGGGCCTCCTGGAGTTCGCCCTGAAACAGCAGGATGGTGATCAGCTGTTTCCTGAAATACGGAGCACACACGGGATCCCGGTTCTGGCGGAGTTCGTGCAGAGCCGGGAGAAGATCGGCGACACTCTCCAGGCGTTCCAGGCGATTGGGGACGATCTCATTCAAGGCTTGGGCCTGAAAGGTGGGAGGCAGCTTCAGGAACCAGGCGTGGTCGAAGGGCGTGTCGCAGATCCAGCCCCAAAGCCGAACGGTGGCCATCTCATTCGGGAACTGCTCCTGACAGGCCGGGAGCAGGGAGTCGATCTTTTGGGTGTCATGGGCGAAAACGGCGATGCGCAGCTCCCGCAGGCCCCGTTCGGCACTGACCATCCGCTTCGAATAGTAGTAGGGTTCGATCAGCGGAAACGCTTCCCGGATACCGGCGACGATCGGCTCGAACCGTTTGGCGACGATGGCAAAACGGGTGGCATGAAAGGCGATGGCTGGCGAACAACGAAACTGGCTGGTACTGGAATGATCGGCGAGCACCAATTGCAGGGCGGTCAGGCGTTGCAGAATGGGTGTCAGCGCCGTGCTGCTCAAAGGCTTGCCTGCCTCACCTTTGATGCCGGCATCCCGCAAACCGTTCGTCAGACGGGTCCGGTGGGTGGATTCGACAAGAATGGCGAGGAATTGCAGGACGATCTGTTCGGTGGCCGTCAGTTGATGATACCGTTCCAGGGCGGCATCCGGCGTAAGGTCGGCTTGGCTGGTCAATTTTTCAGGATCTCCCCTTCGATCAGGCCGGAATCGGGTGTCTGCCGTTCATCGAAACCGACTCCTGCTCCATGGCCCTTGGCATATATCCGATTCATAATCATGATGCCTTCCTGTGGTACATGGCTTCTGGCCAGGTCCAGAATATCCTGGGGAATGCCGAACAGTGCTTCAGCCACTCCACCGGCAATGCAGGCAGCCGTATCGCTGTCACCGCCGATGGCAGTTGCATACGGATGGCGTCTTTGTAGCTGGTAGCCTCCAGGGCGCAGGCCGGCGCTTGGGGAGTGCCTTGGCTTGATTCGTCGAACGCATACCAGATACGGATTTCTATTGATGGATCGCGACAGATCGTAGCCTTTGGTCGAGGCGATGCGTGCCCGAATGTCGGCACTGGAGTGCCCAGCCAAGGCCGCGCGGATGGCCAGCGCGGTGGCCGCAGCCCCTTTGAGTCCCTCGGGATGGTCGTGGGTAACAAAAGCGGTTTCTTTGGCCACGGAAATGGCGACTTGAGGCGTCGGGGCCAGATATCCGGCTGGCGATACGCGCATGGTGGCTCCATTGTCCCAACTGTTGCAGGAGGCCATTGCAAGGGGCTTGGACCATACACGGTATATTCTGCCATAATCCAGATCGGGATAACGGTTGCCCCTGCGTCTCAGAGCGAGGACAAAAATTTGATCATACCAAGCATTCATTAAAAACATACACAAGCGAGATTAAATGGTTGCTAGGCCTGCTTTTGGCAAAAATGGCTTTTTGCAGGGGACTCATACAGGATCCACTCCCGTGTGGTTTGATCTCACCGCTCACCCGGTAGAGAGCGCCTGATCGGGATCTGGCTATGGGCACGGGGCGGATTCAGGATCAATATTTGTGGGGTGCATGGTAACACCGCATGGGGGGGAAAAAAAGCCAATACTGGACACCGCTTATTGAGGATCATCATTCGGTCTCGGTAAGGACGTCAGCATGCTTGGAAGGCCCATGGAATTGAGCTGAGAGCCTCTGGTGACCACGCCTGACCAATGGGTGCCGAGAGCCACTTTAATAGAGCGGGGATCCCCGTACATCGGCCAGGATTTGGTCGCTCAGGGGGGGCAGGGGAACCCACGGAGAAGGCTGAGAGCGTCTGGAGGCCAGTATGTCGATCCTGACAGAGGATGCCGCAAGCCCGTGCGGCAGAAATGAGAGCCTCGCACATCGGCCAGCGCCCCCGCCGTAAACCATTCCGATAGATCTGGGAGCGTCTGGCGGCCAACAGCAGGGTAAACGGAAACTGGTTCTATTGGAGCGTAACCTGGTGAGGGGTGGTTGACAGGATGCGTCGAGCCCGACCTGTGGCGAGGCCCCCTTGTTCACATCAAAAACATCGAACGGTAGGCGCTCGATACATAAAAACCCCACGCCTGATGAGCGGATTGCTGACGCTGCAGAAACGTAGGCCTCGACATTGGAGTCAAAAGACGGCTATCACATTTTCGTTGACACATTCCGGGCAAAGGGGGAACATTTACACGTTGCCATCCGTACTCAGCAGTTGACGGATTCTGGACCGAAAAAATGTGACCGTCTGCGTGCAGATATTCATCAGCATTGATGCAGCGGACGGCAGGACGGCCACAACTCGTCAATAGACGAAAAGTCAGGAAGGGAGTTCAGGACCATGCAGGCGGTGCATGTACTACTGCGAGATATCCACCACTCCTCCTGGCCCTGTCGCCCATAAAATACGACGCAGCCCCCTGTAATCGGCAAATCAGACGGATATTTTGTCTCCATTGTGTGCGGTGCTTCTCAAACCCTTCAGGAGATAAGAATGTTCAAACAGTCAGCAGCCACAAAAAAGAACGTTGCATTAGAATTTAAATCAGAAGATGAATCAAGACGAGCAATTGAAACTATAAAAAAATTAAGAGAAGCTCTTAAAAGCTATTCTGATCACACTGTAAATAACAGTGCTTGTCAGATAAAAGTTAGAAAATTAATGTGGAAAGTTGAAAGCACCGGGATATATCTTGGTGATATAAAAAGGGTACCACCACATCTAACCGTGGTTGATTAAAGTTTTACATTTTGGGCGCACTTTATAGCTCAGAAGCTCTTTCAT